>CAYZWD010000037.1:0-7539 GCA_964482115.1 uncultured Acidiphilium sp.
AATAAAAATAGTAAAACACGCCCGCTAAAAAATATCAAAAAAAAACACGCACCCCGAAAGTTAATAATCTTTCGGGGTGCGATTAAAAAACTAAAAATTTCATTAAAAGATTGTGCGAAAGTGCCGATAATCGACCTATAGCCGCACTTTTTTATTTTTAAGTATCCGAATGCAACCGTTAACGCCGTTCCCGAGCGAACGCGCATAGCGCGATCCGAACTGCGTTGCAGCGCCGCCGCGTTTTTGTTTTAGTCTAGATTTTTACGTTCTTCAACCATTTTTATAAACCATTCGACCATTTCGGGGTTAGTATGCGAAAAGAACGAGCTTTGTCTTCTATCGAGCGCGGCGATTTTTTGCATGTCTTCTTCGTCTAGCGAAAAATCGAAAACCTCAAAATTTTGCTTTATTCTATCTTCATGCACCGATTTAGGTATAACCACAACCCCGCGCTGTAACGCCCAACGAAGCATTACCTGCGCAGAAGTTTTACCGTGTTTTTTGCCTATTTCAACCAGCGTTCGGTCTTCGAAAAGCCCGTTACGCCCTTCGCCGAAAGGCGCCCACGCCTCGTGGCAAACGTTATATTTTTTCATCCATTCCGCGGCGAAAACTTGTTGGCAATGCGGGTGCGTTTCTATTTGATTAACCATAGGCTTAACTCGCGCGAATCCGCAAATATCAACCAGCCTATCGGGAGCAAAATTGCTTACGCCTATTGCCTTAACAACGCCCTCTTTGTATAAATCTTCTAACGCGCGCCACGCACCGTAAACGTCTGAAAAAGGCTGGTGCAACAAAACTAAATCGATATAATCTGTTTTTAACTTTTTAAGCGACTTTTCTATCGACGCGCGCGTTTGCTCGTAGCCGTAATGTTCTATCCACACCTTAGTAGTTAAAAATATTTCTTCGCGCGGAACGCCGCTTTTTAAAATTGCCGAACCTACTTGCTCTTCGTTAAAATAGCTTTGCGCAGTATCTATATGGCGATATCCCGCGTTTAACGCGCTAAGCACGCAACGCTCGCATTCGCTTTTAGAAACTTGATATACGCCGTAGCCGAGCTGCGGCATTTTTACTCCGTTATATAAAGTTACGTATTGCATTATTTTTCTCCTTATAACTAAAATTTCAATTTAAAATCGCCAAAACGGCGTAACTCGTTAATAAAATCTGATTAAACCGCTTTACCCGCCGCATAAGCAAGTTGCATTTGGGCTTTTTGTTTAATTTCACCTTTTTCGTAAACGCCCGTGCCGTAAATCACGCCGCGTTCTTTAGCACCCTCAACGCAATCCGCATAACCGCGGAAGCACGCAAGAGTAGTTTCGCAAGCTTGCTTTTCGTCGTCGGCACAAGTAATTACGTAATAAAACTCTTTATTTTTGACCTCTAACCACCGCGCGACGGTGCGATCGATAACGGCTTTTAGCTGCGCGTCGATAGAGTAAAAATACACGGGCGATGCCAAAACCAAAACGTCGGCGTCAATCATTTTTTGCAAAATTTCACCCATATCGTCGTTTATAACGCACTTACCGCCGCTGTTTTTGCAATAGTAGCAAGCCTTACAGCATGCAACGTTTTTTTCGGAAACGCGAATTTTTTCAACCGAATTTCCGCCGTCTAGCGCGCCGCGCATAAACTCGTCGCAAAGCAAATCTGAATTTCCGCCCTTACGCGGACTGCCCGATAAAATTAATACTTTTTTCATATTTTTTACTCCCCTTTTTGCTTTTTTATTTAAAACCCGCTAAGTTTTAGCCGCGTATAGCCGACCTCGGCGAAGTTTTAACCGTTAAATTTTTTATACTGATATTACTAAAAAAATAATGCAAAATTATTCGATAATAACTTTTACGATGCGTTCCGAACCTCTTAGCCCTACTTTTTCCGATTGCTCCGCCGTGGATATAGCGCCGAACTCTTCTAAGCGAGCTATGGTTCTTTGCGCCATCGGATACCCCATCGGAAAACGGCGTTGAATCCAGCTTACGCTAAGCGTTTTTAAGTCGGTTTTTAACGCCGTTTTTAAAATTTCCTTTTCGCGCTCGGTCAAAACCGAAAAATCAAACGCGTCGTTTAGGTTTCGTTTTATCCATTCTTCAACGCCCGCCTTTTTATCGGCGATGCGCGCCGCACTCGCCTCTTCCACTTTTTTAACGGCATCGGCGTAGTCGCTTTTTTCGTTTTCAAGCTTATTTTTATACTCTTTTATATCTTTTGCGGTAAAATAATAATCGCGGATAAAAAGTTCGCCACCCGCCGTCGATAAAATAAACGAACTCAATTGCTCTATAACCTCGGGCTCGCCGCAAGAATAAGGGGCGTCGCCGTCATCTTCGGCAAAATGCCCGCATTTTCTCATATCCACGAGCAGTTCGGTAAGCTCGATTAATAGTTCCGCAACGTAACACGGAATGGTTTTTGGGGGATTTTTCACGTATAAATACGAAAGTTCTACGACGTTTTCGAGCCGCACGATAAAATCGTCGAACTTATCGAACGCCTCGTAGCACTTTTGCGATATTCCGTTTTGAAAAGATTGAATAAGTTCAACCGTATCGTCGATTATGTATAGCATCAACTCTTCGTCGATTAAGCTTAAAACTCTTGAATCTATGCATTTGTATTTTTTCATTTTCTACCTATTATTTATTAATTTCCATCAATTTTTTGCAGCGTTATTTTATTTTTGCCGCACTATTTTATTTTTGTCGCACTATTTTATTTTTGCCGCACTATTTTATTTTTGCCGCGTTAATCATCTAAGACTACAACGTTAACCGTTTTAGAAGCCGCGGTGCAAGCGTCTAGCGCGATAACGTTTTTGGTTACGAAAGGATTAAAACAAGCGCGACTGCCAAACTCGGTATATTTTTTAGGCTCTTTATGCGCCCAAAAAGCAGAAACGTGCCAATGCCCGAAAACGAGCTTTTTACCGCGCGGATAAAGCCCCGCCGTATACGCTTCTAGCGGATTAGTCCACCTAGCCTGCGACCAACGTTTATTGCTAGCCTTGCGCCAATTTTTATCGAACTCGCAGTTAGATTTTAGCGGCACCCACGCATGCACGAAAATATAACTCTCGGTTTCGTAATAGTTTTTCATTTTGGGAATAATTTTTTTAAAATAATCCGTTTCGAACGCGCGGCGTTTGAACTCTAACAAACAAGTAGTGGCGTCGTTATAGCTCATATCGGTAAGCGCAAGCAGCGTTTGAAAAGTGCCGTTGTGCCAATGGTGAGTGTTTTTTATGTCGAACATATAATTAATATAATTGTCTATCAGCTCAACCGCTAAATCTTCGTGATTGCCTTTTACTAAAATTATTTTGTCCTTTTTAATTAGGTCGATTACGAACGCTTGCAACTCTTTTGCTTGCAAGCCGCGGTCGAATAAATCGCCGCAAACTATTAATTTATGCTCCGGATTATCTATATCGAATTTTTTTTCTTTTCACGCGGTAAGCCATTCGTCGTAAAACCCATGCACGTCTGCGGATACAAAGTATTTCATTATATTTTTTCTCCGTTCTTTTTTTATTATATACGGCTAGCGCGAACGCTACCCGACTTTTTTGCTTGTATTATAAACGACTTATAGCGTTTTGTCAATAGTATCGTAAAATTTTATTTCAATTTTTTTTGAGCGTGCGCGGCAGCTATTTTTACCCCCGCTTGCAGCGCAAAGGGCGGCACGCGCCCGAATGAGGGATAACAAGAATGCGAATAAAAAAGCCGCAAAAAAGAATAAAAACAAACTCAAAACGAAAAAGCGAATAAAAAGAAATTTTATTTTAAAAACGGCAAAAAAAGGCTTGCCAAAAAATAGCAAAATATGATATTATAATTTATCATAGGTTTTTTTAATATAAAAAATCACGCAAAAAGCAGGCGGCAACGCGGGCTTGCGTTTTAGGGGTGGCAACGTGGATAAACTCGGCGACAACTTTGTTAAAAACTCAATAACCAACGGTTCAACGGTCAGCTCTCCGACGTCGACAACAGCCGTCTCGGCTACCAACTCGGCTACTAAAAAAACAATAACCGACGACGCGCGCCGCTCTAACGAAAACGGGTTTTTCGAGCTGCCGCACGGCTACGTTAACAAATATAACCTAGACAGAGGCGACTTCCCGCCGCTTACGCCCGACGAGGCGCTTTTAAAATGCCGCCGCGAAAAAGGCAAGGTGGATATAGAGTATATCGCCTCGTTATGCTTAACCTCGCTTAAAGACGCGATTTTGAGTTTAGAGGGCAAAATTTACCGCGATTGCAGTTTGCCCGGCGACGAATTTTATAAAAATTACGTTACCGCGGAAGAGTATTTTTCGGGCAATCTTTATAAAAAATACGAATGCGCGCTTAGGCAAAACAAGCGCTACGACGGCGCGTATAACAAAAACATAAAAGCGTTGCTTTCTGTTATGCCCGAACGCCCCGCGCCCGAAAGCGTTTATTTCGGGCTGGGTTCGCCCTGGATTCCGCCCGATTACGTTGCGGATTTCGTGCAGTATTTATACCGCGTTTCGCTAGTTAGAAACAAGCGTATTTGCGAAGTGTATTACGAGCGGGCTATCCACCGTTACGTGGTTATTTTAAACGTTGACGTGCGTTCTACGGTTTTGGCGATTAAAACCTTTGGAACGGAACGCATGGATATGTTTAAAATTTTAGATAAAAGTTTAAACCACGACCAAATACACATAACCGACCTTTTAGAAGAAAACGGGCGCATAGTAAGGCGGCTTAACCGCGAACAAACCTTGCTTGCCGAAGAAAAACGCACTAAGTTGAAACAAGCGTTTTCGCGCTGGATGTCCGAGCTCCCCCCCGAAAAAAAACAGCCGCTTTACGATATGTATTACAGCCGCTTCGCTTGCATTAAAAACAGGCTTTATTGCGGAGATTATCTTGATTTTTCGGATATGCACGGGGCTACGCTTTACGGGTATCAGCGCGACGCGGTAGCCCGCATTATCGAAAGTAAAACCACTCTGCTTGCGCACGACGTGGGCGCGGGTAAAACTTTCGTTATGATCGCCGCGGGGCATATAATGCGCAAAACAGCCCTTTCTAAAAAAAATATGTTCGTTGTGCCCAACGCCATTGCCGCGCAGTGGAAAACCGATTATAATTATCTTTACCCCGATGCGCGCGTGCTTGCCGTTACCCCCGAAGATTTTTCGCCCGCACGGCGCGAACAAACCTTGCAAAAAATGGCGGAGGACTTCGAGGCGATAATTATCCCTTACAGCAGCTTCGAGCTTATTCCGCCCGATTACGACGGCGCGCTTTTAGATATTCGCGAAAAAATTTCGGTTTTGCAAAGTGCCATGCAAGATAACTCGCGCAGGCTGCAAAAGGCGCGCGTTAAAATAGGCACGCTTTTGGCTAAAGAGGAAGAACACCTAAAACGCCAAGCCGAACTCTACCGCAAAAAACAATCGGAAATAATCGGGCTTAATTTTGGCGATTTAAATATTAACACGCTGTTTATCGACGAGGCGCATAACTATAAAAATTTGCCGCTAGACAGTAATATGGGGCAAATTAAAGGGCTAAACGCCGAAGGTAGCGAAAAATGCGCGGACGTTTACCTTAAAACGCGCACGGTTCTGCGGCAAAACGGCGGGCGCGGGCTGGTTTTTGCCACCGGAACACCCGTAACGAACTCCGTTGCAGACGTTTTCGTAATGCAAAAATTTCTGGGCGAAGAACTGCTTGCCGAGGTTGACGTTGACGTTTTCGATAACTGGGCGGGTACATTCGGCGAAATTACCCGCGATTACGAAATAGACGTCGACACCGAAAGTTATCGCCTAACCGCACGCTTTAATAGGTTTAATAACCTAGAACAGCTTTCTAAAATGCTGAATTTAATAACCGATTTTCACGTTTGCGAGCGCGACGGCTTGCCTCGGCTAGACAGCGTTGAAACGGTTTTGGTGCAAAAAAGCGAGGCGCAATCGCAAATGCTTGCCAATATTTCCGAGCGGGTTGAAAAAATTCGCGCGGGGCAAGTGGATAGAAAAACCGACAATCTGCTTAAAGTTACCACCGACGGGCGCAAAATCGCGCTAGACGTGCGGCTGGTTTGCGACGAGCCCGTTTTTAGCCCCGGCAATAAAATAGGCGCGTGCGCTAAAAAACTTTGCGAAATTAGCAAAAAATTTGCAGGGACTACTCAGCTGGTTTTTTGCGATATAGGCACGCCGAAAATGCGCTTTAACGTTTACGACGAGCTTAAAAAACACCTAATTATGCTAGGATTTCCGCCCGACGAAATAGCTTTCGTGCACGACGGCAATACCGAGCGCCAGCGCGAAAAAATATTCGACGCGGTTAACGCGGGCAAAATTCGCGTGCTTATAGGCTCTACGTTTAAGCTGGGCACGGGCGTTAACGTGCAACGCAGGCTAATTGCAGTGCACCACCTAGACGTGCCGTGGCGACCTAGCGATATGGTTCAGCGCGAAGGGCGGCTTATCCGCCAAGGCAACACTAACGAAAAGGTTTACGTGTTCCGCTACGTTACGAAAGGCAGTTTCGACGCTTATAGCTGGCAATTGCTAGAAAATAAACAGCGCTTTATTTCGGACCTTATGAGCGGCGCGGCTAAAAATTCCGACGAGCGCCAACTTGCCGATTCCGTTTTGAGCTACGCCGAAGTTAAAGCGCTTGCCGTGGGCAATCCTTTGGTTAAAAGCCGCGTTCAAACTTTTAACGAGCTTATGCGCTATAAAACCCTCTCGCGCGAAAACGACGTTAAACGCCGCGCGTTAAGCGAAACCGCGCTTGAACTCCCCGCAAAATTAAGCGCCGCAAAAGAACGGTTATCGCAAGTGCGAGCCGACGCGCGCGAGTATGAAAAAAACCCCGAACTAGGCGATAACGGGCTTATAGGCAGACTTATTTCTGCGGAGATTGCAAAAAACGTCCTTTCTAACTCAGAAAGTTTTATTTGCAATATCGGCTCGTTTAGGCTATACGTGCCGGCGGGGTTCAACAGGCTACACCCCTACTTAGTAATTTACGGAAACGCCCGCTATACCGTGGATATAAACACTTTCGGCTCGGGCGCGGCTATAAAGGTGGAGGGCTTTTTGAAAAAACTGCGCGATTATTCTAAAGAGCTGGCTTTAAACGTCGATAACTTAGAAATGCAAAAGCGGCAAATCGAGGCGGAATTAGACCAAAAAGACGAATACGCCGATATTATTTGCGAACTTTCGGATAAACTTGCCGAAATCGATAAACAACTCGGCATAAACTAACCTAGTTTAACCTCGTTATCGGGTGCGGCTTTATTTGTGAATTTATTCTAATTAGTCGGCAAAAATCAGCCTTAACTAAAATTATTATAAAAACTGCGCCGCGGGCTGTTTTTCCCGCGGCGCGTGTCCGTTTAATCGGGTTTTATCGTTTTTAATAACCTTTTTTTACTTTTTTTATGCTTATTTTTCAATTAAAATTTTCCGTTTTTTTCAGTTTTTCCGTTTTTTTCAGCTTATATCATCTGCCTATTATTATC
>CAYZWD010000038.1:0-7533 GCA_964482115.1 uncultured Acidiphilium sp.
ATCCTCTATTACGTCGTGCAAAAAAGCCGCGGCAATCGTGTAATAATCCATGCCGAGGTCTATAAGTATTTGAGCTACGGCGCAAGGGTGAGTAAAATATTCCTCGCCCGACGCCCGCTTTTGCCCTTTGTGCGCCTCTTTTGCAAAATAATACGCCTTAGACAAAATTTCCGCTTCGTCTTTTTTATAAATATTAGCTATTTTTTCAAGAATTTCAAGCATGATTTCACCCGCCTAAATAGGTCAATAACGCTTATAACGCTAATTTTACGCCTTACTATACGTTTCCTTTACCGTTTAGCTACCCGAACGCGGTTTATTGCGTTTGCAAGTTTGCCGCCGCGCGATATAACCGCGAATTGTTTAAATCGCTTTTAACCGTTTTATCGTATACGAGCGCGCCTTGCGAAAAATAAAAAATTTTAAGCTCGATAAACACTTCTAAGCAAAAAACTATTTGCTCGCCGCTAAGCTCGTCGTCTTTAATAGAAAGCGCTACGTCCGCGCTGCTTTTGCCGTAAAATTTATTATATTTAAACAGCGAAAAACACTTTGCGAACGCCTCGCGTGAAAGGTTTAATCGCACCCCGTACGCTTTATTTCTAGAACACACCGTTTGCTCTATCCCCTTAATTTTAGGGTAACCGAACGTAGGCTCGTCTAGATACACTACCTTTTTATAGCCCGAATTTTCAAAATATTTAAGCGCTAAAACCACCGCGTTTTTCGTGCTTGCGCGCCCGGGATAAAGCACGTTAACCTCACTGCCGCAAAGCGCGGGATAACGGCTTAACGTTGCGGGGTTATTAACGGCGAAAATAACGCCGTCTTTTTGGCTTTCGGTTTGAATAAGTGCGGCTATAGCACCGTTATCTAACGTTTCGCAAGCCGCGCCGCTTTCAAACGCGCCAAGCAAATAATTCCTAAAACATTCTAAACGCAAGCGCTCGGAGTCGTCGTTTTGCCCGCAATCGCTTAGTTTTTCGCTAGTAGGTTTGGCAAAATCTACCGCGCGCACGTACCCTTTTAAATACTCTTTGCCGTTAAAAAGCGAAAGCGCGGGTTCGAACGCAACGGTTTTATCTATCGGAAAGTTTAACAGGTCTAAATCGCGTTCGCCGTAAAAATACGTCATATCGATATACTCGGTGCGAAAAGTAACGTGGGGCGAGCCTTCTTTAACGGTAAGCGCGTTAACGTTTTTTATTTTTGCGGCGTATAACGGCTTTCTGTTATCCGAGCCGACTGGTTCTAAAAGCTCTAACTCTCTAACGAAGTCGGCTGTAACGCGCTTAGTTATTAAGTCCTCGACCTCAACGCGCTTTTCAAAGGCGCGCTCGCCGTAATTATTTTTTACGAATTCGCAAATTTTGTGCTCGAACGCGGCAAGATTTTCGCCGCTTACGGTAACGCCCGCGGCGTTTGCGTGTCCGCCGAAATCTACAAGTAAATCTTTACAGTAACTAACCGCCTGAAAAACGTTAATTTCGCCAACGCTGCGCGCCGAGCCGTGATACGCACCGCCGCTTAACGTAAACAAAACCACGGGGCGGTTATATTCTTCAACCAGTTTTGCCGCGGCAATACCTACTAAGCCGCCGTTCCAGCCGTCGTCGCTTAAAACTATAACTTCGTTTATTTTTTTGCCCGAAAGCTTTGCCTCCGCGCTTTTTAAAAGTGAATCGCACTCGCCTTGCCTAGCCGCGTTATATGCGGTAAGCTTTTTGCAAATGTTTTTTGCCTCGAAAAGGTCTTCGCAAAGCATAAGTTCTAAGGCGCAATGCGCGTTGCCCATTCTGCCCGCGGCGTTTATGCGCGGAACTACCGAAAAAGCAAGCCCCGTAGACGATAAATCTTTAAGCCCGCTAGCTTCGATAAGAGCGGCGATAGGCGCGCATGGCGCACGCTTAATAAGCTTTATCCCCTCCGAAACGATATCGCGGTTTTCGCTTACGAGCGGCATGCTGTCCGCAATAGTGGCGACGGCTACTAAATCTAAAAACTTATTAGCCTCCTCACCGATAAGCGCGTAAGCCACCTTATACGCAACACCCGCGCCGCAAAGCCCGTCGAATTGATAAGCTTGGTCTTTGCGCTTGCAGTTTATAAGCGTGCAATCGGGCAGTTCGTCGGGCAACTCGTGGTGGTCGGTTACTATTACGTCTATACCGACGTCTTCTATATAAGCAATTTCGTCTTTGCAGCTCACGCCGCAGTCGACGGTGATAACCAAATCGGGGTTATAATCTTCAAGCGTTTGCTCTACTAAATCGTGCGTAAGCCCGTAACCTTGCGCGCGCTCGGGGATAACCACGTTAACGCAGTCTATGCCGAACTCGCACAAAGCGCGGTACATAACGGTAGACGCACAAATGCCGTCCGCGTCGTAATCGCCGAAAACCACTACGGACTGCCCTTGGTTTTTAGCCGCCGTAATTCGCTCCACCGCCACGGACATATCTTTTAGCTCGAACGGATCGCAAAAGTTTTGCTTGCCCGGCGATAAAAATCTTGCGGCTTTTTGGATATCGGTTACTCCGCGCCCGTATAAAATTTTTGCAAGCTCGCTTGAAATGCCGAATGTTAAAGCAATTTCGGCTATATCTTCAAGTTGCTTTTGCGTGTAATCGTTTTTATAAATTATCATAAGCCAAATATAATACGCTAAAAACGTTAAGCGCGGAATTGCCGCGTAAAACTTAACAAAAACTAAAAATCTGCCTTGCGAAAAGCACTTAAAAAAATGCAAGCGGGCGGGAATATTATCCCGCCCGCTAAAACGTTTTAAATCAAAGCCGAGCGCGATTTTTCGCGCGGCGTTAACTCTTTTTTGCGCCGGCGCTTTCGTGCGCAAACGCTAAATTAAAGCTAAATTCAAGCCGCCCGCGTTATTAAGCGTTTTTCGCAACATTGGCTTTTTTGCCGAGCTTGATTTTCGCGCCGAGTTTTCTGTTGAAAACCCATACCGACGACGAAAGCAATATAGCCGACCATAAACCTGCGAATAAGCCGAATACGATGGGAAGAATAAATTCTTGAATGGTAGAAACGCTGAAGTACATTAATACCGACACCATGATAAGCGTGGTTAACGACGATAAAACTATCTTAACCAAGGAATGCTTTATCGAATAGTTTGCTATCTCAGCGTCGCTAGCCCTATCGAAGGCGGGCGATTTTAAGCATTCGCGAATTTTATCGAAAATAACGATGGTAGAGTTGATCGAATAACCTATAATGGTTATAACCGCAGCTATGAACGTAGAGTTTACGGGAATGTTGAATATCGCGGTGAGCGCCGTCATAACAAGCACGTCGTGCGCAAGGGCGAATATCGCCGCAAACGCGCCGCTTACCGTAAACCTTATCATTATATAAATAAGCATTACGATAATAGCAACGATAATAGCAAGTAAAGCCGACTTAATTAGCGACGAAGAGATAGAAGCACCTACTACGTGAGCCTTAATGAAATCTTCGGCGTTCAAATAATCGTCTATATTGCCGCCGTTGTTGGTTTTTATAAATCCGCCGTCTTTAATAAGCTCTTTATGCAAATCGCCCTGAACGCCCATATCGGAGGAGTCGAATTCATCGCCTGTTAGCGCAAGTTTGAAACGTTCTTGCTCGGCAGAATCGCCGGAGTTAATTCTTTTGCCGTCTAACGAATATTCCAAACGGAATTCGAGAATAGATTCGCCTTCGCCTTCGGAAACCTGCATGCGGTCTAACACGTTAAAGCCTTTACCTTCCAAAAAGGTTTTGCAATCGGTTTCGAATTCGGCTTCGTGACCTTTAACGAAATCGCCCAAAGTAATTTCGATTTTAGCGCCGCCCGTAAAGTCGATACCTAAATTGAACCTACCCGCGATAATACATACCGCACCGGCAAGAATTACTATAAGGCTTACTAAAGCGAACCATTTAAACTTTTCGACTATTTTAAAGTCTTTTTTCATAAGCTTAGTCATTTAAGCTACCTCCTTCCCTTTTGAGTTTTAGGAATTTTTGCTCGTCGGAGGTTATCGGCAAATAAAGTTCGATAAGCCATCTGGTAACCAAAACTCCGCAGAAAAGCGAAAGAACGATACCTATCAGTAAGGTTATTGCAAAACCCTTGATGGTGCCCGGGCAAAGCAATAATAATACGAGCGCCGCAAATATCGTGGTAATGTTAGAATCGAATACGGTAACGAACGCGCGGCGGTAACCTTGCTTTATAGAAGCGTGAACGGTTTTACCCATCGCGAACTCTTCTTTAATACGCTCGAAAATAACTATGTTCGCGTCAACCGCCATACCTATCGACAAAAGTACGCCCGCAATACCGGGAAGGGTGAGCTGTACGCCCGGAACGATAGCTAAGAAAATTACGTATAACAAAACGTAAATTATAAGCGAAACGTCCGCCGCTAACCCCATGCCCTTATAAAGCACTAACATAAGTATAAATACTATTAAAAGCCCGATAGCGACCGCTATAACGCTGCCGTTAATAGCGTTTTCGCCTAGCTTAGAACTTATGCTGCGCGTTTCAGAAACGGTGTAGCTTATCGGCAAACGCCCGCTATCGATAACCGAAGCGATGCTTAACGCGTCTTCGTAATTATCGTAACCGGTGATGGTTGCCTGAGTGCTGTTGATCGTTTCGTTTACCGTGGGAGAGGAAACGACCGAATCGCCTAAGTAAATGTAAAGCTTGTTATCCGAAGCGCCTTTAATAGCGGTGGTTGCGGCTTCAAACTTGCTTACGCCCTTGGCGGTAAATTCCAAAACGACTAAATATCCGCCGTTTTGCTTATCGTTGCCTACGTACGCGCCTTTAATATGCTCTTCGCCGTTAAGCCATTCTCTGCCGGTTGAATCTTTAAAGGTTAAGTTACCGGTTTGACCGATTACCTCTAAAACGGTACCGTCGTCGTCGATTTGAGGAATCTCAACACGGATTTTGTTCCCGTCTTGAACGTTGATAACCGCTTCGGTGTAGCCCTTATCGTCAAGACGCTCGCGCAGCTTGACCATTGCAGCTTCTATATCTGCAGCCGTAGCCTCGCCGCTAGCGCCCTCCGGCTCTAAAACGACGTAGTATCCGCCCGAAATGTCTATCCCCTTGTCGACCAAGCTTAGTATCGAATTGAATTCTTTAGTTTTGCCTATCGGAAAACTAGCGAAACACATTACGCCTACCAAGGCTATGAGTATCGACGTAAGGATGACGACAACTATTGATTTTGTCTTGCTCATTCTTGCCTCCTGCTTAATTAAAAGCATTCTAATGTAACTTACGATTGCGCCGCGAAAACGCCCACTGCAAACACCCCCGCTTTTATAAAGCGAAAACACCCGACAAAAAGCTACGCCGCTAATCGTTTTTAAGCCGCGTAGTCCGCCGTTTTGCGCATGCGCGCACACCTATCTATTATTATAAACTAGTGTACTTTGCTATTATATAATTTACGAGCGAAATAGTCAATTGTTTTTAAGCCGCTTTTAGAAAAATTTAGTCCGCGCAGACGGTTTTTGCAATTTTTTTGCCGCTACCCGTTTTAAAAAAAACTTTTTTGCCTCTTTTGGGCGCGCTTTGCTGCCGACCGCTAGTCGGCTAAGGAGTTTTTGCTTTTCGTTAAGAGCGTGATTGCGTTTCGCACACGCTCGTTTTATTAAGCGCGACTATTCGCGGTTTTACCTTTTATTAAAAGCGCCGTTAAGCGGTTTATATTTTTTTTTAATTCTTTTTTGCAAACGAAAGGCATATTATAGCGCGTGGGGCACTTTTAATGAAAATTAATAAAAACTACGCTTTACGCTTTTTTATAGGGCTTGCCGCCTCCGCGGTGTTCGCGCTTGCGCTAACCCTGATTTGCGCTTGTTTTTTGCGTATTATTGGCGGTGCAAGCGAAACGGTTTTGGGCTTGATTAACGGAGTTATACGCATTTTTGCCGTCGGAGTCAGCTGCTTTTTTTATTGCGGCAAAAACGGGCTTTTGCGCGGAACGCTTATAGGCGTATGCACGCACTTGGTGATTTTTGCCCTATTCGGCGTTTTGGGTGCGGGCTTTAATATAAACGCTCGCTTTTTTTTAAACGCCTTTATTTGCGTTTTGGCGGGTTGCGTTTTCGGCTTGCTTTTTAGCAATTTAAAACGAACTCAATCTTTTTAGTAATTTAATACGAGCGGTAATTTAATACGAACGGAATAATTATCCGCGCGCAGATTTTGCGTAAGAATTCGCGCGTAGATTATCCGTTAGAGAACCGTCGTTTTTGCGAGATAAGAGCGCTAAACGAATATAAAAGTAAAAAACGGCGGCAAACTCAAAAAAGTTGCCTCCGCATTTAAACTTTTTTCTATCGGGCACGCCCCAATGTTTGCAAAAGAGCCTAAAAAAGCAAAAATCGAACGAACCGCAAAAGCGACGATAGAAACGTAATAAAAAAGCAAAAACCGCGTTAAAAAACGCGGTTTTCCCGATTTATATTTGCTGGTTTATATCGGTTAATTAGTCTTCGTCGGTTTCGTCGGTTTCGTCGTCTACTTCGGCAACCTCGTCGAGCTCGAGAGTTTCGTCGATTTCAGGGGTTTCCTCGACCGCGGGCGCGCTTTCAAACGCGGGCTCGCTAACCGTATTAACGCCGTTTATACCGCTACCTTCGGGGAAAATTTGATAAATTGCGGACTTATCGATAGTGAGATAACTTTTGTTTTCGCCGTCGCCGGTTTCGATAACGACGGTGTTTTGAACTTCGTCGATAGAAACGACCGTTCCGCAAATAAGCCCGATGGTTTTAATTTTAGAACCGGGCACTAAGCCCGCCATTTTTTCTTCGGCGGCTTTTTGCTGTTTTTTGCGGCTGAAATAGTTAAATACGAATAGCCCTATGAGCAAAACGCCCAAAACTATCCACATAACTATACCGCTGCCGCCGGACGACGACGAGCTCGTTGAACCCGACGCAGAACCCGAAACGCTTGCGTCTAACAAATTGAAAATAAGATCCATGTTTTTTACTCCGTTAAAATTATTCGTTTTTTATTTTTTTGCATTTTTTTGCCGCTTAATCGCTAAACGACTTTTATCACCTTAACAATGATATATAAAATCAGCGTTTTTTGCAAGCTATTTTAACGGCAAAATTAAATTTTCCCGTATTTTTCATAAAACTCGCGCACGAAATCGTCAAGATAGTCGCCGATAATGGCTTTTCGTAAATTTTTCGCCAAATTCATTAAGAAAGTTATGTTATGCAAACTTAAAAGCATTCCGCCTAGCATTTCACCGACGTTTACCAAGTGGCGCAAATACGCTTTGGTATAGTTTTTGCAACAATAGCAATCGCACTCGTCGTCTAGCGGGGTAAAATCTTCTTTATATTTGCCGTTCCGCACGACCACTTTGCCGTGCGATGTCATAGCCGTGCCGTTGCGGGCTATGCGGGTTGCCAAAACGCAGTCGAACATATCGACGCCGCGCAAAACGCCCTCGATAATACAGTCCGGGCTGCCTACGCCCATAAGATAGCGCGGTATATTCG
>CAYZWD010000039.1:0-7521 GCA_964482115.1 uncultured Acidiphilium sp.
CCATAACGGTATGCAATCTTCTAGCGCCTATGTCTTCGGATTGTTCGTTGATTGCGGCGGCGAGCGTAGCTATTTCCGCAATTCCGTCCGCGGTAAAGTTAAGCTTAACGTTATCTACTTCTAAAAGCCGCTCGTATTGCATGGTTATAGCGTTTTTGGGGGTTGTTAAAATATTTATAAAGTCGTCTTTGGTTAAGCTTTTCAGCTCTACGGAAATAGGAAATCTGCCTTGAAGCTCCGGGATTAAATCGTTTACCGCGGCAACGTGGAACGCACCCGCCGCTATAAACAAAATATAGTCGGTTTTTACCATTCCGTATTTAGTTTGAACGGTACAGCCCTCAACGATAGGCAAAATATCGCGTTGAACCCCCTCGCGTGAAACGTCAGGCCCACCGTTTTTATCCGATTTAGAGGCGATTTTATCGATTTCGTCGATAAAAATTATACCTTCTTGCTCGGCTCGGCGAACACCCTCGGCAACAACAGCGTCGTCGTCGATAAGTTTTTCGGATTCCTCTTCGATATATATTTTTCTTGCCTCCTTTACGGACATGCGCTTTTTCTTTTTGCGTTGCGGAAGCATATCGCCGAAAATAGTGCCTATATTTATCTCCGCCCCGCCGGGGACTACTTCCATAGGCTTCGGCACGTCTTTAACCTCGATTTCGACAATCATTTCGTCGTAAACGCCGGCTTTTATACCGTCAAGCGCTTGATTCGGGTTAATCTCCTCAACGCCCTCGGCTCTACCCTCGTTAAACGCGGCGCAAACCACTTTAGAAAGCCGTTTTTCGGCAACGGCGGAGGCTCTTTCGTTTACGCCTTGCAAATATTCGTCCTTAACCAAGCGAATAGAACTTTCAACCAGGTCGCGAATCATAGACTCTACGTCGCGCCCGACGTAGCCTACCTCGGTATATTTAGTAGCCTCAACCTTAATAAACGGGGCTTTAACCAGCTTTGCAAGTCTTCTTGCTATTTCGGTTTTACCAACCCCGGTAGGTCCTTTCATTATAATGTTTTTAGGCGTTACCTCTTCCATGAGTTCTAAAGGAAGTTTACTTCTGCGGTAACGGTTTCTTAGGGCTATAGCCACGGCGCGCTTCGCGTCGTCTTGCCCGATTATATATTTATCTAGTTCGTTAACGATTTCTCTCGGCGTAAAGTTCATTGATCTATTACCTCCACCTTAATATTATCGTTAGTGAAAATACAAATTTTGCTAGCTATTAAAAGAGCTTTTTTTGCAATTTGTTCTGCGGAATAATCGGTTTCTTCAATTAAAGCTTTAGCCGCCGCCAAAGCGTAATTTCCGCCGCTACCGATAGCGCACACACCGCCGTCCGGCTCGATAACCTCGCCCGAGCCCGACAAAATAAGCATGGTGTTTTTATCCGCTACTATCATCATAGCCTCTAATTTTCTAGGCATTTTATCGTTACGCCAAAGCTCGGCAAGTTCAACCGCGCTGCGCATAAGATTGCCCGAATATTTATTGAGCATGCCTTCGAACCGTTCCGTTAACGAGAATGCGTCCGAAACCGAACCCGCAAAACCTAAAATTACTTGGTCGTTATAAATTCTTCTTACTTTAACCGCGTTGTTTTTAAAAACTACGCTTTCGCCCATCGTTACTTGCCCGTCGCCCGCAATGGCAGTTTTGCCGTTGCGCGTTACGCCGCAAATGGTCGTTCCGTGAAATTCTATACTCATTTTTATTACCTCTATATTTATTTCCGACGCGCTAGTTTTTTGCAAGCTAACGTTTTGCCGTTAGCCGTTAAATAGTCGGTATGCCTCTATCAAAAACTAGCCGAGTGAATTTTTTATTCGTGAAATTTCTTTTAACGCGCGCTCCGCTAGTTTAACGCGCTTTTCAGCTTTATTTTTGCCGTAAAAAGCAATAGGCGCTAATATTCCGTAGTTGGCGTTCATCGGCTGAAAATCGGCGTTTTCGGTGCTTATATAACATGCCAAAGCCCCGCAAACGGTGTTAGCGTTCCACTCCGGCAACGGTTTATTACTCAAACGGCAATGTAAATTTATAGCCGACATTAAACCCGAAGCCGCACTTTCGACGTAACCCTCTACGCCCGTAATTTGCCCCGCAAAAAAGCAAAGCGGACTGCTTTTTAGCGAAAAATATTTATCTAGCGAGGCGGGTGCGTTTATAAACGTGTTTTTATGCATTACTCCGTAGCGCAAAAATTCGGCGTTTTTAAGCGCGGGAAACATTGAAAAAACGCGTTTCTGCTCGCCGAACAGTAGGTTTGTTTGAAAACCTACTAAGTTATACATACTGCCTTCGGCGTTTTCTTTGCGAAGCTGCAAGCAAGCGTAAGGCCACCTGCCCGTTTTTGGGTCCGTAAGCCCGGCGGGTTTTAAAGGTCCGAACCTAAGCGTATCTATACCGCGCGCCGCCATAACTTCTACGGGCATGCACCCCTCGAAAACTTTAGCGCTTTCAAAATCGTGTAAACTTGCGCGTTCGGCACTAATAAGCGCTTCGTAAAACTTTTCGTATCCCTCTTTATCTATCGGGCAATTTACGTAATCGCCGCCCTCTTCGCCGTAGCGGTCGGCTGTAAATGCGCAAGAAAAATCTATACTTTCGCCCGAAATAATAGGGGCTGCCGCATCGAAAAAGTAAAACGAACCAGTGGCTTGCTTTATAAATTCGCCAAGCCCCGCCGTAGTTAACGGTCCGGTAGCAATAATCGTAGGGCGCGAAAAATCGACCGACGTTTTTTCTTCGCACACCTCTTCGATATTAGGATTTTCGCGGATTTTTTTAGTTATTTTCGCGCTGAAAAGCTCGCGGTCTACGGCAAGCGCGTTACCCGCGGGAACTTTCGTTTCGTCTGCGCACTCGATAATCAAACTGCCAAGCTCGCGCATTTCTTGCTTTAAAAGCCCGCAAGCGTTGCCGTATACGTCCGAAGATTTTAGCGAATTAGAGCAAACGAGCTCGCCGTAATTTTGACTGTGGTGCGCGGGCGTAAACGCTTTTGGTTTAATATCGAAAAGTTTAACTTTATAGCCGCGGCACGCCAAATAATACGCCGCCTCCGCGCCGGCTAAGCCGCCGCCTATTACTTCTATCGTTTGCTCGTTTGAGTTATTATTATCAAGCATTAGTTATTACCGTTGGTTTCGTTAACTTTTTTAGAAAATTTGCAATCTTTAGAAGAGCATCTTACCGTTTTTAAGTCTTTAGAATATACCAAAAATTTACCGCAATCGGGGCAAAGTTCGCCAGTGGGCATATCCCAACTCATAAACGAGCAATCGGGGTAAGCCGAACAACCGTAAAAGGTTTTGCCCGCCTTTGAAGTCATTTTGCGCGTAGGCTTTTTGCAAACGGGGCAAACGCCCGCGTCTTCGGCAAGACTTTTAGTATGATTGCAGTTTTTGCAAAGTAAATATTTGCCGAACTTGCCTTTTTTAATAACGGTTTCGCCGCCGCATTGTTCGCATTTTTCGCTAGATTTTTCTTCGTTAAGCGGTTTTACGTTGGTGCATTCGGGGTAATTTGGGCAAGCTAAAAATTTGCCGAACTTGCCGGATTTATATATCATTTTAGCACCGCACTTTTCGCAAATAACATCCGATTCTTCAACGTTTTCGGCTTTAATATTAGAGCATTCGGGGTAATTGGAGCAAGCTAAAAATTTACCGTAGCGCCCGTTCTTTCTAACCATGGGCGAGCCGCATTTTTCGCAAATAATATCGGTAAGCTCGTCGCCGTCGCGCGTGGCTTCGGATAATCTATCCTTAAACCCGGGATAAAAATTCATAATTAGTTTATGCCAATCTTCCCCGCCGTTTTCAATGCCGTCTAGCTTGTTTTCCATATCCGCCGTAAAACCGATATCCATAATATCGGGGAAATACTTGGTAAGAATATCGGTTATTTTAAACGCTACTTCGGTAGGAACGATATATTTGCCCTCTTTTACGGTATATTTGCGCTTAGAAAGAACCGAAATTATTGATGAATAGGTAGACGGGCGACCTATGCCCTTTTCTTCCATAGCTTTAACCAAAGCGGCGTCCGTATAGCGAACGGGAGGCTTTGTGAATTTTTGTTCCGAATCGATTTTAACCTTTTTTAAAACGTCGCCGGGGGTAAGCGAAGGCAAGGTTTTGTTTTCGGCGGAATCGTCGCCGTTTGAAGCCACCGCGGTATAATCGTCGTAAACGGCGGTAAAGCCCTTAAATACTACGGTTTTACCCGTGGTTTTAAACACGTATTCATCGACTGCAACGTCAATTTTAACTTGGTCGTAAACAGCCTCCGCCATTTGCGAGGCAAGAAAACGGTCGTAAATAAGTTTATAAAGATTATAATGGTTTTTTTCGAGCGAGCCCTTTACGCTTTCGGGCGTAACGGATAAATCGATGGGGCGAATAGCCTCGTGCGCGTCTTGCGCGTTAGCCTTAGACTTATAGTAATTAGGCGTTTTAGGCAAATATTCAGCGCCGAACCTATCCGAAATATAAGCACGCGCCGACTTTTTAGCGTCTTCGCTGATTCTTACGGAGTCCGTTCTGATATAAGTAACGAGCGCCATATGCCCCTCAGCCGTTTCAACGCCCTCGTAAAGATGCTGCGCCACTTGCATAATTTGCGGCGAGCTCATGCCCAGCTTATTAGAAGCGTCTTGCTGCATAGTGCTAGTGGTAAACGGCGGTAACGGGTGCGATTTAACAACCGACTTTTTAACGTCTTTAACGATAAATTCGCCAGCGTTAATACTTTCTAACGCGGCGTCTGCCTCCTTTTTAGAAGACGGCTTAAACTTTTTGCCGTTTTTTTCGAGTAAAAGCGCTTTAAATTGCGGAGGAGTGCCCGCTTTTAGCGTAGCCGAAATATTCCAATATTCTTGCGGTTTAAAGGCTTGAATTTCACGTTCTTTATCGGTAATTAAACGTAGCGTAACCGATTGAACGCGCCCGCCCGATAATCCGTCCTTTATGCGCTTGCATAAAAACGGGCTTAATTTATAACCTACAAGCCTATCTAAAACACGGCGCGCCTGTTGCGAATCAACTAAGTTTTTATTGATTTCACGCGGGTGTTCAAGCGCGTTTTTAATAGCTTTTTCGCTAACCTCGTTAAATTCTATACGCTGCGCCTTTTTTTGAAGCTTTAGCACTTCCATAAGGTGCCACGATATAGCCTCACCCTCTCTGTCCGGGTCGGTTGCGAGATAAACTTTATCCGCCTTGGCGGCTTTTTCTTCTAAGCGCTTAATTACAGCTTTTTTTGAAGGAGATATTTCGTAATTCGGCTCGAAATTGCCGCTTACGTTAACGCCAAGCCGTTTTTCGGGCAAATCGCGAACATGCCCCTCGGAGGCATCTACCTTGTATTTACCCTTTAAATATTTTTCAATCGTTTTCGCCTTAGAGGGCGACTCAACTATTATTAACTGCATTTATTACTCCCGGCGCAAACGCGCCTTAATTTTTTTTTCGATTTATTATTTCGTTTTTTTCAACCGATTTTTTATATAAGCTATAAATAGCGTAAACGGTTATAATTTATTACAAATCGCGTTCTTTGTTAGCCCTAAGCGGCACGTAGCTGCCGGCAGCTTTACCCCTTGCCACCAAACCTTTAATTTCTAGCATAGATAAAACGGGCAAAATTTCGTAAGACTTTTTACCCGTAGCGGTGCAAAGCCCGTCTACGGTGCATTCGCCCTCCATCGCGTTAAAAACGGCTTGCTCGTCATCGGAAAGCTCCACGGAAACGTCTTCGTTTAGCGTAATATTTTCACACAGCGCGATATCTTCCGTATCTTCAACCAAACTTGCCTTGTTTAACTTGATTAAAAGATTGCAAATTTCGCCGCTGGTTTCGCCTATAGAATAGGGAAAAGCGTATAACCGCCTACTATACGCCTCGGCAAACTTAGCGGTGTATCGCGTTCCGCTTTGCATGTTGCCGCTTATAATAAAGCACGCGTCGCCAAGCGCCGCGATAACGCGGTTACGCATAGGGAAACGCCACGGCGCGGATTGCACGTCCGGCGGATATTCCGAAACGACCAAACCGCTTTCGCATACGCGCTCTATAAGTTCGCGGTTAGATTGCGGGTAAACGTAATCGTGCCCGTGCGCTAAAACGGATATTACTTTGCCGTTGCCGCCGTTTAAACCGCCTAAAATCGCACTACGGTCGCCGCCGACGGCGCTGCCGCTAACTATAACCGCGCCCGCCGCGGATAAATCCGAACAAATGCTTTCGCACTTTTTTAAAACGAACGGAAGCGTTTTTCTGGAACCGACCACCGAAATTTTGTTTTTGGCGTTTAGCAAGCTTTTATCGCCCTTGCAATAAAGGCATAGCGGCTTTAGCGGAATAGAATCGAAACAATCGGGGTAATCGCTACTTAAATAAGTTACCGCGGTTATTCCCTTTTTCGTTAGCAAATCGACTATAAACTCGGTATATTCGCCACCTCCGAACGAACGTAAAAAAGTGTTGGCGGCGCTATCACCGAAGTTTGCTTTAAGATATTTAACTGCGGGTTCGGGATTGCCGAACGCTTCCGACGGGCAAGCGTAAAGCGCCAAAACCGCGCTTTTGTGTTTATATTCAAGCCCCGAAAAAGAATCGATAAGTATTACGGCAAGCTCGTTAGACGAATAAGTTTTATAGTTATAATCCATAGCTTTTACGATTTTATATCAAAACTGCGGTAGCCCACCGCCTCTAGTATATGCTTAGGTAATATATTTTCTTCAAGTTCCATATCGGCAATAGTTCGCGCAACTTTAAGCACGCGGCTTCTTCCGCGAGCGGAAAGCTTTAAACTTATAAACGACGCGCGCATTATCTTTTCGCACTCGGGCGATAGAACGCAATATTTTTCAAGCTGACGTTCGCGCATTTCGCTGTTAGTACGAATGCCGTCGTTTAAAAATCTTTCGCGCTGAATCGCGCGGGTGCGGTTAACTCGTTTTCGCACCTCGAAAGAACTTTCTTCTTCGTATTGAGCGACTAAATCGTCGTAATTAACGGCGTCGACTTCAATTTGTAAATCGATTCGGTCTAAAAGCGGGCCGGATAGCCTCGACTTGTATTTAGCTATTTGCGAGGCGGAACAACGGCACTCTGCCGTTTTAGAACCGTAATTACCGCAAGGACAGGGGTTCATGCTCGCTACCAACATAAAACTAGCGGGATAATCTACCGAAGTTCTCGCACGAGAAACGGTAACCGTTCTGTCCTCTAGCGGTTGGCGCAACGCCTCTAACGTAGAACGCGGGTATTCGGGCAATTCGTCCATGTAAAGCACGCCGTTGTGAGCAAGACTGATAATTCCCGGCTTTGCCGAAGCTCCGCCCCCTATAACGGAAACGTTAGAAGCCGTGTGGTGCGGAGTAAAAAACGGCCTTTTGGTGATAATTCCCTCGTCTTGCTTTAATATCCCCGCTACGGAGTGAATTTTTGTCGTTTCCAGCGCCTCGTCGAAGCTTAAATCGGGCATAATTGAAGGCACGCAC
>CAYZWD010000040.1:0-7364 GCA_964482115.1 uncultured Acidiphilium sp.
CGCTTCGATGCACTGCTCGGCTAACACCGATATGAACGGCGAAAACACCGCTATATTCTTCGGTATTTCGGGAACGGGTAAAACTACTCTTTCCACCGATCCTAAGCGTTTGCTCATCGGCGACGACGAACACGGTTGGGACGATAACGGCGTGTTCAACTTCGAAGGCGGCTGCTACGCTAAGGTTATCAACCTCGATAAAGATTCCGAGCCCGATATCTACAACGCCATTAAGCGCAATGCTCTTTTAGAAAACGTTACCTTAGACGAAAACGGCGTTATCGATTTCGACGACAAGAGTGTTACCGAAAACACCCGCGTTTCTTACCCCATCGACCATATTAACAATATAGTTCGCCCCATATCCGCAGCTCCCGCCGCTAAGAGCGTTATCTTCTTGTCGGCAGACGCGTTCGGCGTTCTTCCCCCCGTTTCTATTCTTACCCCCGAGCAAACTCAATATTACTTCCTTTCCGGCTTCACGGCTAAGCTTGCGGGTACCGAACGCGGCATAACCGAACCTACTCCCACGTTCTCGGCATGCTTCGGTCAAGCTTTCTTAGAGCTTCACCCCACTAAATACGCTGAAGAGCTGGTTAAGAAAATGCAAGCTAGCGGCGCTAAGGCTTACCTTGTTAACACCGGTTGGAACGGAACGGGCAAGCGTATTTCCATTAAAGATACCCGCGGAATAATCGACGCTATTTTGAGCGGCGCTATCGATAAAGCACCCACCAAAACCATTCCTTACTTCAACTTCGAAGTTCCCACTAAGCTCGAGGGCGTTGCCACCGAAATTTTAGATCCGCGCGATACCTATGCAGACGCTTCGGTTTGGAACGAAAAGGCTTTAGATTTAGCAGGCAGATTTATTAAGAACTTTGCTAAATACGAAGGCAACGAAGCAGGCAAGAAGTTAGTTGCTGCTGGTCCTAGCAAGAACTAATTTTCGTTAGCAACTTAACGTTATATATAGGGTTAATAATTAAATAAAAAAAACGCCATGCATTTCAATATGCGTGGCGTTTTTTATTTTTAAGTTTTTATAACGTATTTTATAGTTTGTTTTGAGTTTTTTTTAAATTTTTAAGTTCGTTTAAGGCGTAGATGTGCGGTTTTTTTCGCTTTTTTATTTAAAGCCGAGTTTTAAGTGGAGAGGACGCCTTTCTAGGCGTTCTTTGAGCGGGTTTCGTGGAACGCTGCGAACGGAAGTATGTTTTCGTTATTTTTTATTAAACGGTTCATCCGTCGAAAAAGTTTTTTGTCTGCGAGAGCTTAGGTTTAATAAAAAGGTTTACGGATTTACAAAAACTTTACGTTTGCTAAACTAAAAAGCGATAGTTTCTTTTTTATTTTTGCGTTAAAATATAAGCGTAAAAACAAAAAAACGTTCTTACGTAAACCGCTTCGCGCTAAATAAAGCGCCAAGCAAAGCGTTAAACGAAAAACGAAGAAAAATTACAGCAAAAACAAAAAAGATAATAAAAATCAAAGGAGAAACAAAAATGAAAAAAATTAGCAAATGTATCAAATTTAAAAAACTTTTAAGTTTAGTTCTTGCCGTCACCGCTTTAGTTGGATGCGGCACTGCTTTAACAGCGTGTTCAGGCGAAAAAAACATTACGGTAATTGCCCGCCACCAAGGCAGCGGCACTCGCGAAGCGTTCGATAGAGCGGTTACGGATGGAAACGGTAATTATTTAGAAATGAAAATAGACGGCAAAACGACTTTTTTCACAACCGATAAAGCTGATTTACAATCTGAAACGGGTAACGTTATGAGCAAGGTTGCAAGCGATAAAAACTCTATCGGCTACATTTCGTTAGGCTCTGTTAACGATACGATAAAGGTTGTAAAGATCGGAGGAGTAGCACCTTCGGCTCAAACAGTGCTAGACGGTTCTTATTTAATCCAACGCCCGTTCGTTATAATGACTAGTGCTACGGTAAAACAAACCGACGTTGCCGCAGACTTTTTAAGCTATTTAAAAAGCGAAGCTTCCGGCGAACATGCCGATGCGGCGGGCTGCATTTACCTTTCCGACCCCGCAAAAAGGGCAAACGAAGGCGAGAGTGCTATTCCGGTTGAAACTTATCAGCCTAAAGTTACTCTTCCTTCGGGCGGTAAAATAGTAATAAACGGTTCTACCAGTATGGAAAAGTTCATTAAAAACGCGATGGCGGGTTACGCTTCGCTTTACGGAAAAACCGCAGACGAATTGTTTTCGCTCGATTTAAAAGGTTCTTCGGTTGGTAAAACCTCGGTGCTCGGCGATAAAAACGGTAACGTAATAGGACTTTCTTCCGCAAGCGTAAAAGAAGACGGTATCAACAGTTTTAACGTATGCCTAGACGCGGTTGCCGTTATAGTAAACAACAAAAACGAGGAGGTTAGCGACCTTACGCTTGCACAGCTTTACGATATATATACGGGCAAAGTTACTAAGTTCAGCGAACTTAACTGATATCGCTAAAAGGAAACGGAATTTACTTCAAACTATGAATAAAACGCAAATAAAAGAAAAAACGGGAAAAATAGCGTTCACTGCGGCGGCAATTATATGCGTAATCGCCGTTGCGGCGATTTTCGTTTTTATGTTTATAAAAAGCGTGCCCGCGCTTAATAAAATCGGCGTGTTCGATTTTATTTTTAACGATAATTGGTCGCCGGACAGGCTCGATAAATATCAAAGCTCAACGCTTTCGGGTTCTTATGGGATTTTTAAAATGATAATAGGCACGCTTGGCGCAACCCTCGGTGCGCTGATAATAGGCGGCACTTTAGGGTATTTTACTGCCGTGTTTATAGCTTTTTATTGCCCAAAAAAATTAAAAAGACCTTTCACTACCACTATAAATTTGCTTGCGGGCATTCCTTCGGTCGTTTACGGTTTTTTCGGCATAGTGTTTTTATTGCCGGTGCTTTCTTTAGTGGCTCCGAATAACGGTAGCGGGTTGCTTGCAACTTCGCTTATTTTGGGCGTTATGATTATGCCAACCGTCGTTTCGCTGTCGAAAACGAGTTTAGAGGCTGTTCCGTCTTGTTATTACGAGGGTGCGTTGGCGCTTGGTTCTACGCATTCGCAAGCGGTTTTCGGCACGGTAACCAAGGCGGCTAAATCGGGCGTTACTGCTTCGCTGGTTTTAGGAATCGGAAGGGCGCTCGGAGAAACAATGGCGGTCGTTATGGTGGCGGGCAATTCCGTCGCTTACCCGAATACTCCGTTTAACAGCTTTCGCGTTTTAACCGCGAATATAGTTATCGAAATGGGTTACGCGGGCGAGGTGCAGCAAGGCGCTTTGGTTGCAACCGGCTTAGTGCTGCTTGCGTTTGTTTTAATAGTAAACCTAATTTTCGGCGCGATTTCAAAGCGTGTGGTAACGGGTGCTATCGGGGGAAACGGAAAAAATTCAAAAATCTTTAAAGCTAAAATTTTCAAAACTAACGAAAAGACCAAAAAAATCACTTTTTTTACCGAGTTCGAAAATAAAATTTCGGCGCTAAAATATAAACTGAAAACGGCTAGTATCGGCGCGGGCGCTTCTATCGCTTCGGGCGTTATAGCGGGGGCTTCGCTAATTCTTATTATCGGGTTTATTTTTATAAAGGGTTTGCCCGCGCTTATAACCAGCCCGCATTTGTTGTTTGGCAAATACGAATTTAACAGTGAAAAAATAACGCTTTTGCCTTCGATCGTTACCACGCTTATGACGGTGGGATTAAGTCTTTTAATTTCAGTGCCCGTAGGGCTTTGCACAGCGATTTATTTAAACGAATACGCTAAAAAAAGCAGTTTTATAATTAAAATAATTCGCGGGGCGATCGACCTTTTAAACGGCGTGCCGTCTATCGTATACGGGTTGTTCGGAATGATTACTTTCGTTGCCTTTTTGGGCGGAAACAGTTCTATTTTGGCGGGAACGCTTACTATAAGCATTATGTTGTTGCCCACTATAGTCCGTTCGTGCGAGGAAAGTTTGAGATCCGTGCAAGACGGGCTACGCGAGGGTAGCCTTGCGCTAGGCGCGGGAAAGCTCCGTACTATATTTAAAATAGTGTTGCCTTCGGCTTTGCCGGGGATCGCTTCGGCGGTAGTTTTGGCAATGGGTAGGGTAATTGCCGAATCCGCACCTTTTGTATACACGATGGGGTCGGTGATTTCGGGTATGCCTAGCGGGTATTTAGATAGCAACGCAACGTTAGCCGTGGCACTTTATAGGCTTTCGGGCGAGGGGTGGTATATTAACGAGGCTTATGCCGCAGCCGTGTTGCTTATACTTTTAGTGCTAGGATTAAACCTCGTTGCGGAATTGATTTTTGCAAAGCTTAACAAAAAATTAAAAGGAGAATAGAAACCGTGAGAAAAAACGATATAAAAGAAGGAATTAAAGAGCAAAGCGTAAAAAACGGATACGGCGGAAATATTTCGGTTAAAAACGCTAATTTGTGGTACGGTGATTTTCAAGCGCTAAAAAATGTGAACGTTGAAATACCCGAAAAGTGCGTAACGGCGTTTATAGGCCCTTCGGGGTGTGGAAAATCGACTTTTTTGAAATGCTTTAACCGCATGAACGATTTGGTTGCGGGGTGTAAGGTCGAAGGCGAATTTTTGGTCGGCGAAACTAATATTTACGGAAAAATAGACGTTAACGAACTAAGAAAAAACGTAGGAATGGTTTTTCAAAAGCCTAACCCGTTCCCTATGAGCGTTTACGATAACGTGGCTTACGCGCCGAGAACTTTCGGAATAACTAAGCGTGCGGAACTTGACGAAATAGTAGAAAAATCGTTGAAACAAGCTGCCATGTGGAACGAGCTTAAAGATAGGCTTAACAAGTCTGCATTAGGGCTTTCGGGCGGGCAGCAGCAAAGGTTGTGTATTGCGCGTTCGCTTGCCGCGTCGCCTAAAATTTTGCTTATGGACGAGCCCACCTCCGCGTTAGACCCTATTTCTACGGTTAAAATCGAAGAGCTTGTAGACGAGCTGAAAAAACAAATAACGGTGGTTATCGTAACGCACAACATGCAGCAAGCAACCCGAATTGCCGATAAAACCGCGTTCTTTTTGCTAGGAGAGCTTATCGAATACGGCGATACGTACGATATTTTTACTTCACCTAAAGACGAGCGAACCGAAAGATATATCACGGGTAGATTTGGCTAATGCTTGCATAATTATTGCTTTTTGGCAAAAAAAATAGTAAAATTAAGGAGTAAAATAAAAATGAGCGTTCGCAAAACGTTTGAAGAAGAGCTTACAGAATTAAAAGTCGAGCTTGTGGCTATGTGCCGCTTGACCGAACAAATGATAGATAACGCCGTCGTTGCGCTGGTTAACCGCGACGGCGAGCTTGGCAAAAGCCTAGCCGAAACGGATAAGCGCGTTGACGAATACGAAATGGATATAGAAAAAAAGTGCATGCGTATTCTGCTTAGGCAACAGCCCGTGGCAAAAGATTTCCGCGAGGTTTCAACCGCGCTTAAAATGATAACCGATATAGAGCGCTTCGGCGATCAAGCTGCGGATATAGGCGATTTGGTTTATACCATGTCCTGCGATCGGTATATAAAAAAGCTCAATCATATAACGGCTATGGGCGAGCTTGCAAAAAGAATGGTGCGAGGCAGCGTTAATTCGTTTATTAACGACGACCAAAAAAAGGCGGATGAAGTTATCGCGCTAGACGATGAAATGGACGAGTTGTTTTTAACCGTCAAAAATGAGCTTATCGAGCTTATTAAAAAAGACGGCTCTAACGGCGACCAAGCAATCGAGCTTATGATGGTAGCTAAATATTTAGAAAGAATAGGCGACCACGCGGTTAACGTTGCCGAGTGGGCTAAATATTACGAAACGGGGGTTCACCAAAAATTTTGAGCAAAGAGTTAATTTATATCGTAGAAGACGACGAGGGAATTCGCGAAGTGTACGACGGCGCGTTTGAGGGCGAATACTCGACCAAAATTTTTGAATGCGGCGCTGGTTTTTTAGCCGAATTTAACAGAGTTCGTCCCGATTTGATTATCTTGGATATAATGCTGCCCGATATAGACGGGTTTACGCTTTTATCTAAAATACGCGCGGTTGACGAGCGCGTGCCCGTAATTTGCGTAAGCGCTAAAAGCGACGAAATTAGCTTCGTAAAAGGTTTAAACAAGGGCGCGGACGATTATATGGCTAAGCCATTTTCTGTTTTAGAACTTTTGGCGCGCGTAAAAACCAACCTGCGCAGGGCGAAGCTGTTTATTACCGGCGCGGGCGGATTTTGCATAGACAATAATTTATATAAGGCGTTTTATCGCGATAACGACTTAGAACTTACCCTTAAAGAATTCAAGCTTCTTAAATTGCTTATCGGAAGAGCGGGCGTTACCGTCGAGCGGGAAGATCTGTTCCGTGAAGTATGGGGTGAAAATTTTATGGGCGAAACGCGCACGCTTGATATGCACGTTGCTGCATTGCGCGAAAAAATAAAAAAAGCGGGGGCGGGCGATTGCATAATTACAGTTCGTGGCGTAGGCTATCGCTTTGAAGATAAATGAAACGAAAAATATTTTCGAGGTTTTTTTCGGTTACGCTGTGTTCGGTGCTTTTGGTGTTCGTTTTCGGTCTAATCGCGGTAGACGTTAATTCGGAAGCGCTTGTTAAAGAACGCTTAAAAGAAGAAACCGAGCTTATTTGTGCGTTTATTAAAAACGAAAACGACTTTTTAAGTTTTGAAAAATACGAGAGGGACGAGGCTTTTCGCGTTACCGTGCTCGATTTAAACGGCGGCGTGCTTTACGAAAGCGATACGCAAGAGCTGCTTGAAAGCCACGCCGATAGAGAAGAAATTAAAAACGCGCTTAGCGGTACGCCTAAGTTCGTTAGGCGATATTCTGAAACTTTCGGGTTTAATATGACCTATTACGCTATGACCGCCGCGCTTGAAGACGGGCGCGGTGTAATCGTTAGGCTTGCCGTAAAAAGCAGCAGAATTAGCGGGTATTTAGGTGTGGCGCTTCCCATGCTCGTGGGTGTTTTGGTTTTTTCGTTAGTGGTTTCGTTAGTGGCTTCTAGCATTTTTGCAAAGAGCGTATCCGATAAAATAGGCGAAATAGAAATTAGTTTAAAAACGCTTAACGCAGGTTGTTATAAGCCCATAAAAACCGATTCTGGCGAGCCGGAACTATTCGGCGTTTTAAGCGAAATTAACGCGCTAAGCGAAAGCACGCACGAACATATTAAAAAAATATCGCTAGAACACGCCAAGCTTTCAGCCGTGCTTGAAAACGTTTCGCAAGGCATAATCGCGCTAGACGAAAGCAAAAAAATCGCGTTCGCAAACCAAAGCGCGCTTAGCATTTTCGATTCGGCTAAAAG
>CAYZWD010000041.1:0-7231 GCA_964482115.1 uncultured Acidiphilium sp.
CCTTAAGGTCGTTTGCGTCAAGTTCAACGTCTTGAGTAACACCCTTCTTCTCTTTCATTTCGTCGATAAGTTTTTCAAAGTATTTTTTGCCGACTTCCATAACTACGTCGGAGAACATTTGGATAAATCTTCTGTAGCAGTCCCAAGCCCAACGGGGATTGTTAGACTTTTTGGCGATAACTTCTACTACGTCCTCGTTTAAGCCGAGGTTCAAGATGGTATCCATCATGCCGGGCATCGAAGCCCTTGCGCCCGAACGAACCGAAACGAGTAGCGGATTTTCAAGATCTCCGAACTTTTTGCCGGTGATCTCTTCCATCTTGGCTACGTACTCCATGATTTGCGCACGGATTTCGTCGTTGATTTTTCTGCCGTCGGCATAGTATTGCGTGCAAGCTTCGGTAGTGATGGTGAAACCTTGGGGAACGGGAAGACCTAGGTTGGTCATTTCCGCAAGGTTAGCGCCCTTGCCGCCGAGCAACTCGCGCATTTTGCCGTTGCCTTCGCTGAAAAGATAAATGTACTTCATTAAAAACCTCCTGTGGTTTTGCGGTTTTAACCGCCGTAAATAATTATTCCTTTTTTACAGTTTTAAGAGCAATTTTTTAAACGAGTAAACGCCCGCTTTATCAAAAATAAAAAGACGCCCCCTACGAAAAATAAATTACCGTAACGAACGCCTCCTTATATTTTTTTGCCCTAGCCGTTATATTTTACAATAAAATGCATTTTTTTACAACTGTTTAACACCCGATTTGCACAAAAAATTACTTTTTTTGTATTTTTAATATGCGATTTTATCGTTTTACTCGCGATTTTACTCGATAGCCGTTAAAGAGCCGAACTTATAAAGTTTTAACAAAGCCAACTTTGTAAAATCAGCGTTAAACCTCTTATAATACGCCTAGTATTATTGCGTTCGTTAGCCTTGATTTTTTTAAATTTTGCTTTTGTGAAAATGCGTATATCGGTTCAATTCTCTAATTGATAACCACGGTTTTGCCCGCGGGAACTATTATTCTCTTGCCGAACATATCTAAATAAACGTCCGTGCAAGCGGGGTTATACGCCAACGTGCCGTCAATCGAAAATTTAATTGAGTTACACGCTTGCAAATAATTAAATATTTCGCCGTTGGTGGCGTACCAAACGTCATCTCTGCCGCCCGCGAACTCCGCAAACTCTTCGATAACGTGCCAATTATCGTTTACGTCGAATTCGTAGCCGTGCCCCCACAAATAAAAAAGCCTAGGCCGTTTTGCCCACCAATAATCGGTTTTGGGATCGGTTAAAAACTCTTTGGCAAGTTCCATAAGCCGCGGATCGTCGTGGTGGCAAGTTGCGGGCAATCTTAGCCAATCGGCGGGCAAATTAAAATTGCCGGTAGATTCAACCGTGCGGCAATACGAAATGCCGCAACGCTTTAAAATATCAACGGAGCTATCATCGAAAGCCCCGTTCGCATACGCCATTCCCGTTATAATTCTGCCGAATAACCGCTCTAATTCTTTGCGATCGGTTAAAACGTCGTTAACGGCGATTTCGTCGTGCACTTGGCTGAGCGATAAATGCTTATGCCCATGCGCGGCGACCTCCATGCCTGCGGGAATATATAAATCCAGCGCCTCTTTCTCGGTCATTCTACCGCGAGTGCTTACGCCGTCCCACTCTTTTTCGAACATGCCCGAATTAATATTGAACGTGCCCTTTAAGCCGTGGCGTTTCATTATTTCGATAAGCCGCTTATCTTGCCTAACGCCGTCGTCGTAACTGAGCGTTAACGCTTTGTTTTTAAACTGCGGAAACCTTATATACGCTTGATTCATAAATTTCCCCTTAACAACTTTAATAAAATAAGCTTTAATAATTCGTTATTTGCATTATTCTTGCTCGCTTTATTATCCGTTTTCTTGCTCGTTTTCTTGCTCTTCCGCTTGGGGAATATAATCGCCGAGCTCTCGGCTCGTCCCCACGAATTTTATAGCGGCTTCGCTTTTAGAATTAATAAGCGCGGCAGTAACTTCGGCAACGCGTTTTTCGCAATCGTTCAAGCTGTTCTTTCTAGAAAAGGGGTCTACGCACGCCTTTAACGCCTCTAAAACGCTAAAATAGTCGTCTTTTTGCAGCTCTAATTCGTCTAAAGCGTCGTAAACGTCTAGCACGGCGTTAAACAGAGCGTTTTGTTTTTTGCGGGTTAACGAAACGCGGGTTAACGCGTAGCCGCCGCCCATTGCCGCAACCCCGCAAAGCGACATAATATCTACAGTAGCCAGCAAGCCCGAAATAGTTGCCGCCACCCCCACGCCGAGCAACAAACAACCGCCTATAAGCAATCCGCGCACGCCGCGCGCCGTTTTCATATACGCGGGTATTAACTCTTTCAGCATTTTTTCAAGCTTTTGCTTGGTTGCTTGGTTGCGCTCCGTTTTATATTGAGCCAAATCTTCGGGCGATAAAGCCGCCACCTGACGATATTCTTTATAAAGTCGCCCTATTACAGACTTTTCTTCTACGTCCGCGCAATCGATGGCTTTATCCAGCCACGGTTTGTGCGTTTCGTCGGAATAATCGGTAAAATTCCGCGTTTTTGCACGAACCAGCCCAAAATACACCCTATAATCTGAATTAGTGAGTTTTAACGCCTCTTTAAGCTCGTTTTCGGCTTTATCGAATCGCTTGTTTTTGAGGTAAAATTCGGTGCGTTCGAGCGCGCGTTCAACTTCTAAATAGTCCTCGCCATGCGCAACTTTTTTTTCGTCGCCCAAAACCTCTTCATGCACGGATTTATAAAGCTTAACCGCTTTTTCACAGTCGAATTCTTTTTTGCAATACGGGCAAAAACCGCCGCCCTTTTCAAATCGAACGAAAAGTTCGCCCCCACAAAATGGGCATTTGGCGTTATTTTCTTGCTGTTTCGTGTTAACGTTATTATCGTTCATAAACTCACCTTTCAGCGCCTAACCAAAGCGCCGTTTTTGCACGCCTATATAAAGCGCACCGTATTTATAAACGGCGGGCTGTTTTTTTAAAAAGCCCGCCTATAGGTCGATTATCGCACGGTTCGGCTATATAGCCGTTGCCTTTTTTTATAGCCGTTAACGGGCCTTAAAATATTCGCTATAGCGCTTTCGCTTAAGCTTTCGCCCGCTATAAGCAGTGCGTATCGTATTTAAATTCTATTACTCCCACTCGATAGTTGCCGGGGGTTTAGAAGTTATATCGTAAACCACGCGGTTTATATCGTTACATTCGTTTACTATTCTGCTAGAGCAGGTAGCCAAAACATCGTAAGGAATATGCGCCCAGTCCGCAGTCATAGCGTCTACGCTGGTAACCGCGCGCAAAGCAACCGTATAACCGTAAGTGCGGCTATCGCCCATAACGCCTACCGTTCTGTTGTTGGTTAAAACGGCAAAATATTGCCAAATTTCGCGATTTAAGCCTGCTTTTTCAAGCTCTTCACGGAAAATATAATCGGCGTCGCGCAGAATGTCTAACTTTTCACGCGTGAGTTCGCCTATGCATCTTACCGCAAGACCGGGACCGGGGAACGGTTGACGCATTACTATTTTTTCGGGTAAGCCCATTTCTAGGCCGACGGCACGAACCTCGTCTTTAAACAGTGAACGAAGCGGCTCTATAAGAGCTTTAAAATCAACTACGGAAGGCAACCCGCCAACGTTGTGGTGCGATTTAATAACCGCTGACTTACCCGTTCCGCTTTCGATAATATCGGGATAAATAGTGCCTTGAACCAAGAAATCTACTTTACCGATTTTTCTTGCCTCTTCTTCGAATACGCGAATAAACTCTTCGCCAATAATTTTACGCTTTTTCTCAGGCTCGGTAACGCCGGCGAGTTTGGTTAAAAACCTATCGGAAGCGTCAACCGCGATAAGATTCATTCCGCGTTCTTCTTTGAACACGCGAACGACCTCTTGCGTTTCGTTTTTGCGCATCATGCCGTGGTCTACGTAAATGCAAGTAAGCCTATCGCCCACCGCTTTATGAACTATGGTTGCGGCAACGGCGCTGTCTACGCCGCCGCTCATAGCGCAAAGCACTTTACCGTCGCCCACCTCGGCGCGGATTTTATCAACTTGCTCTTTAACGAAATCGCTCATAGTCCAATCGCCGCGCAAACCGCAAACTTTAAACAAGAAATTTCTAAGTATTTGCGTGCCTTGGCGGGTGTGTTGTACTTCGGGGTGGAACTGCACGCCGTAAACGCGCTTTTGCTCGTTATAAAAAGCCGCGTGAGCGCACGAAGGCGTGTGCGCGCAAGCCTTAAACCCCGCGGGGAGCTCGCTTACGTAATCGGTATGGCTCATCCAGCAAACGTTTTGCGCGTCCATACCGTCGAAAAGCACGCAGTCGCCGTAAGTAATATCGCTTTTGCCGTATTCCCTGCCGGGGGCATGCTCTACCTTACCGCCCAAAGCGTGCGCGGTGGCTTGCATTCCGTAGCATATGCCGAGCACGGGAACGCCCAGCTCGAATATTTCGGGGTTTAAAGCGGGAGCGCCTTCTTCGTAAACGCTACTGGGCCCGCCCGTAAAAATGATACCCGCGGGTGAATAGCTTTTGATTTTTTCGATAGAAGAATCGCAAGCGATCATCTCGCAATAAACGTTTTGCTCGCGCACTCTGCGCGCGATAAGCTGATTGTATTGCCCGCCGAAATCTAAAACGAGCACTGTTTGATGTTCTTTCATTTATAGCTCCTAAAATTATTTGTTTTTTTAACTTAGATTTTTGAGGTGTAGTTGGGCGCCTCTTTGGTGATTGAAATATCGTGCGGGTGGCTTTCGATAAGCCCAGCGTTGGTAATTTTTACGAACTTTGCGGTTTCGCGGAGGGTTTTCAAGTCGGGCGCGCCGCAATAACCCATACCCGATTTTACGCCGCCAACCATTTGATAAACTATTTCCGCTAAGCTGCCGCGGTAAGGAACTCTGCCCTCGACGCCTTCGGGAACGAACTTTTTAGCGTCCTCTTGAAAATATCTATCCTTACTGCCGTTAGCCATAGCCGCAAGCGAGCCCATTCCGCGGTAAACTTTAAAGTTTCTGCCTTGGTAAATTTCGATTTCACCGGGGCTTTCAAAAGTTCCGGCAAACAGCGAACCCATCATAACGGCATGCGCGCCCGCGGCGAGTGCTTTTACGATATCGCCGCTGTATTTAATGCCGCCGTCCGCAATAATCGTTTTGCCCAGTTTTTCGGCTTCTTCAGCGCACTGCATAACCGCGGTAAGCTGAGGCATGCCTACGCCCGAAACGACGCGAGTGGTGCATATTGAACCGGGGCCTATACCTATTTTTAACACGTCCGCGCCCGCGTCGACTAAGTCGCGAACAGCCTCCGGCGTTACGATATTGCCCGCGATAAGCGGAAGATTGGGGTATTTCGCTTTTATTTTTGCAACCGTTTGAACTACGAGTTTTGAATGCCCGTGAGCGGTATCGACCGCAATTATATCAACGCGGTTTTTAACCAGCTCTTCAACGCGTTCCATCGTGTTTTGCGCTATTCCTACGGCAGCGCCCGCAAGAAGCCTGCCGTTTTTATCCTTTGCGGAGTTGGGGTATTGAATGGCTTTTTCAATATCCTTAATGGTAATAAGCCCTTTCAAATATCCGTCGTCGTCTACGATAGGAAGTTTTTCGATGCGGTGTTTGCCTAAAATTTTAGCCGCTTCGTCGAGCGAAGTGCCGACCTTGGCGGTAACTAAGCCGCTAGAGGTCATAACGTCTTTTATGGGTTGGTCGAAATTAGTTTCAAAACGCAAGTCGCGGTTGGTAAGTATGCCTACGAGCTTGCCGCACTTAGTTATAGGAACGCCGCTTATGCGGTATTTTTCCATTAAAGCGAGCGCGTCCGAAAGCTTGTTTTCGGGCTCTAAAAAGAACGGGTCGGTAATAACGCCGTGTTCGCTGCGTTTAACCTTATCAACCTCTCTGCCTTGCTCTTCGATAGAAAGGTTTTTGTGGATAATACCTAAACCGCCCTCACGAGCCATGGCTATCGCCATGCGCGATTCGGTTACGGTGTCCATCGCCGCGCTGAGCAACGGAACGTTGAGCTCTATGCCCGCGGCTAGCCGCGTTGAAATGTTTACCTGTTTGGGTATAACCTCGCTTGCCGCGGGAACTAAAAGAACGTCGTCGAAGGTTAAACCCTCGTTAATTATCTTCTGCATAAACTCTCCTTTATTAATTATTGTCTGTTTTACAATGATAGATTTTATCCGTTTTTAATTACAAGATTTCGCGTAAATATTTTCCGCTTAAATACGATCTATTTAATTATAAGCCTTTATGCGTCCTTGCGCAAATTTTCTTAAGCGCCAACGCCTTTTATGCCGCTTTAACGTTCGTTTTAAACCGAGTTTGCACCAAGGTAACCAAAAACCTCGCGCCGCTTACGCGGTGTGAGGCTTTACAGCGTTATTTTTGCACGCGAGAAATAAACTCGCCTAGCATAGTTATATCGTTATTTAAAAGCGTTTTTTGCGCGCTAGGCAATTGCGTTTTTGCAAGCTCGCAAAGTTCTTGGTTTATCAAATTTAAATATTGCGCTTTTTCAGCCGAAACGGTTTTGCCGTTAGTTAAAAGCTCGTTACAATCGTTTACGCAAGCCATTAAAAGCGAGCGCAAAGGATTACCCTCGACGTACCCGACGTAATAAGGCTCGCCAACGGTTTGGGCGGCCACGTTTAGCGCACGCTCGAACACTAATTTCGGCGAGTTGTTTTTGTAATTGTATTCGTAAAGCGCAAGGCAATAACTTTCGCTTATGCGGCAACGCTCGCTTGAAGATAAATCGCGGTTTAAAAGCGCTTTTTCGGCGTACTCGGTTATTTTTTCGGCGTTTTCGCTATCGATTGCGTCGTTTACCACGATTAAAAGGGCGTTATAATCGCCGTTTTTACGGTATGCCCGCTCGCTGTATTTTAAAGCTACCGAATAGTTCGAAACTCCGCGGTAACCACTTGCGAGCGACGCGGGGAAAAAGAACGCAAATACCCCATAAACGATTAACGCAACCGCGATTATCGCAGCCAAGGTTATTAATGCACTTTTTAAAATTACTTTTTTCAAATTAATCGCTTCCGAAATTTTTTCGTTTTAGCAATCGCGCCGCAAAACGCGATAAAGCGATAACACGATAACACGATAACACGATAACACGACGACGCGCAAGGTTTGCTTTTTGCTAGAACTATACT
>CAYZWD010000042.1:0-7224 GCA_964482115.1 uncultured Acidiphilium sp.
GTTTTGGGTTGAATTCCGCGCTGAGTTTTGCACCGAGCTTTGCGTTAAAAGCGCGTTAAGTACGGTTAGTTTTTGTGTAAATAAATATCCGTTCATTTTTATCCTTAGTTTTTTGGCAAGCAATTTTTGCGGCGTTAAATAGAAGCGATTGCTTTAACCTAAATAATTGTATTATTTTACGCGGCAAAAAGCAAGCAAAAACGCCAAAATTTCGCCTAAAATTTCGCCTAAATAAAAATAAAAAAATTTTCGCGCGTAAAAGCGGCTAAAAATACGTTCTAAACGCGCGTTTTCGCGCATAACTTAAAGCGAGAAAAATCAAAGGAGTTTTTTATGGACGAAAGTTTAGAATACGAAAAAATGATAGAAATACCGCTTGCCTCGTGCGAATACGTGCATAAACGCAAGCACCGCCTTTTAAAAAAGCGCAAGCTTATAAGGCAAATAAATCAAAAAATAGCCACGCCTTACGCCGCCGACTGCGCCTCTTGCTCCGATTGTGCCGAGAGTTCCGAGTGCGCGCGCTTTGCCGATAACGGCGATTTTTACGATAATCAATCCGAACGCGGTTCTCAAACCGAAGGCGGCTTAGGGCTTGGCGACGGCGCTTACGCGCAAGGCGGCGATTACTCAAAAAACGGCAACGAGCAGTTTTTTAACGCCGAAAGCGAAAGCAAAAAAGGAGTTTTAGGCTTTTTTAATGGCTTAAAAAAGCAAAAAAGCGGGCAAGACAGGGTTATCGCCGTTCAAATAGCGGCGGCGTTTTTGCTTGTCGCCGCAATAATACTAACCAACGTTTTTTGGGAAAACAGCGGCATGAACGTGCTGTTTAAAAGCGTGTTCGGCGTTTCGCAAAAACAAACGGATAATCGTGTTTACAGCGATTTTTCGCTAAACTTACCCGTGCGCGGCGAGGGGCTTACTTATACGGAAGGGGTTATTAACGTTAACGGCGAAAGCTTTATTTACCCCGTGTGCGACGGCGTTATAAGTCAAATCCAAAAGGGCGAAAACGGAAAATATACCGTAACCGTAACTCATAGCGACAGTTTTAAAAGCATAATCGAGGGGGCTGATTTCGTTTGTTTCAACGCGGGCGAAACGGTTAACGTAAAAATTCCGCTTTGCCATACGGACGGCGGCGCTTCTATATATCTTTACGATAACGATAGCTTGCTCACGCAGTACGCCGCCAAAGAAAATTCTATAGTTTGGACTAAATGAAACTTACCGTTCACCCGCTGTTTTTTATCTTCGGAATATACTTTGCCTTAACCGGCAAAGTATTTTTATTTCTTACTAGCGGTCTAACCGCGCTGTTGCATGAATACGGGCACGCCGCGTGTGCAGAACGGCTCGGTTATAAGATGAATAAAATATCGCTTATGCCGTACGGAGCGGTCGTTAACGGTGCTATAGACGGACTTTTGCCCGCCGACGAGCTAATCGTTGCGCTTAGCGGACCGCTTACGAATTTGTGCGTTTGCGTATTTTTTGCGGCGCTTTGGTGGCTTGTTCCCGAAACTTACGCGTATACGGATACCGTGGTTTTTTGTAATCTCTGGGTGGCGGCTGTTAATCTTTTGCCCGCTTACCCGCTAGACGGCGGAAGAATACTTTGCGCGCTTTTGGCAAGCCGCGTTAAATATAAAACCGCGCTTTTAATAACCAGAGTGTCGGGCGCAATTTTGGGTTTTGCGCTTTTGGGCGCGTTTATATATTCGATTTTTAACGTCATAAATGCGTCATTACTGTTCTTTTCGCTGTTTTTGCTTGCGGGTGCGCTTTTTAAAGGACGCGAAAACGCCTACGTTCGCGCATACGCGAATAAAAGTGAAATTCCGCAAGGCTTTAAAGAGTGCAAAAAATTGCTCGTGTCGGCAGAACTTACTTTAAAGCAGCTGTTGGGTGCGGTCAGCGATAAAAGCTGTTTCGAGCTTGAAATAGTAAACCCTAAAAACGGAAAGGTGATTTTTTTAAACCGCACACAAACGCTTAACATGCTTGCCTCGTATAAGCTTTACGAAAAAATAGGTAAACTTGCCTTAGGTTGCGGCGGGGCTGAAAAATAGTTTTACAAATTAAAAAAACCCGCCTATAGGTCGATTATCGCATATTTCGGCAAAAAATAACGTAAAATTCTTTTAATAAATGGCGGCTAAAAGTTCGGCGCGGTATTATGCGCAAAAAAAAATTGAGTGTTTAAGAGGTGTAAAACGCTGCGGTAACGGTTTTAAAAATTAAAAAATCGTAAAAAAGGCGGGTTATTATTAAAAAACGCAATTTTTGCTCGCTAAAAAAGACTAGCTCCACGCCGCTTAATAATTTGCAAAACTAATAAAAAAGTGGTATAATCATAATGAGTTATCGTGCCGAGCTTTAGTTTTAGTTAATAAAAATTAGTAAAGCTTCTTGGCAAAACGGCGCAAAAAATAAAAGTTGGTGTTTAAATATGCGTTTAAAAACCGTACTTATGGACGAAACTGCAATAAACCGCGCGGTTACGCGGCTTTCGCATGAAATAATAGAGCGCAACGACGGTGCAGACGGTATAGCCCTCATAGGCATAAAAACGCGCGGCGTCCCCTTGGCGGAACGAATATCCGCGGCGCTTTGCTCGTTAGAGGGCGAAAGCGTGCCCGTGGGCGAGCTGGATATAACCCTTTACCGCGACGATTTATCCGAAATGCTAGAAGCCCCCGAGGTTAAAGGTAGCAAAATAGATTTCGACGTGCGCGGCAAAGACGTTATTTTGTGCGACGACGTTATTTTTACGGGCAGAACGGTGCGCGCCGCGATAGACGCGGTCATGAAAATAGGCAGACCGCGCAGTATTCAACTAGCCGTTTTAATCGATCGCGGGCACAGAGAACTGCCCATTCGCCCCGATTACGTGGGTAAAAACGTTCCCACATCGCTCGCGGAGGTAATAAGCGTTAAATTTAGCGAAATAGACGGAGTTACCAACGTAGGCATATTCGAGGTGTAGTTACAAGGCGTAATTACGAGCCGCTATCACGCGGCGTAGATATACGGCGTAAAAATAGGGCGTAAAAATAGGGCGTAGACGAAAAAAACGTTAAAAGATTTAAACGAAAAAACGCGCGCGCATAAAAAACGCGTTCGTGCTTGTAACGAATTCGGCACGCGCAAAAAAACGAAAAAAGAACGGAGAGAAATCCGATGATAACCGTTAAAGAAGTTACCACAGCAAAACAGAGAAGGGAATTTTTAAACTTTCCCAACAAATTATATAAAGGCAATCCGTGCTACGTTCCGCCCCTTTACGGCGACGAAAAAAAGCTTTTCAGCACAAAAAACGTATATTACGATACTTGCGAAAGCGTGTATTTTCTTGCAACGGACGGCAAAAAAACGGTAGGCAGAATATCGGGAACTATTCAGCATGCCAGCAATAAAAAGACGGGTGAAAGGCGCGTTAGATTTAATAAATTCGACTGCGTTAATAATCTAGAAGTTGCAAAATCCTTGTTCGGTGCGGTTGAAAATTGGGCGCTTACCCGCGGTTACGATACCGTTTGCGGGCCGCTTGGCTTTTCCGATTTAGAGCGCGAGGGGCTTTTGATCGAGGGGTTCGATCAAACCAGCACGTTCGAAGAACAATATAACTATCCTTACTATGCCGAACTTATAGAGGCTTGCGGATACGCTAAAGACGTAGACTGGCTCGAATATCGCCTTTTTAAACCCAAAGCCGTTAACGAACGCATAGAAAGAATATCAAAAAAGGTGCTTGAAAAATACGGGCTAAAAATGGCGGAGTGCAAAAGCGCTAAAGACTTTTTAAATAAGTATAAAGACCAAATGGTTCACGTGCTCGACGAAGGGTATAAGGGGCTTTACGGCACCGTTCCTTTTACCGATAGAATGAAAGAACAAATAGTAAATCAGTTCGATTTGATAATAAAAAAAGACAATATAGGCGCTATTTTGGATAAAAACGACAGAGTAGTGGGCTTCGGTTTATGTTTCCCCGCGATAGGCGACGCGTTAGCCGGCGGCAACGGAAAACTAACCCCGCGCACACTTATCAGGTTGTTAAAAATATTAAAAAAGCCCCGTCGGCTGGACCTTGCGCTTATTGCCGTTTTGCCCGAATACCGCAACCTCGGCGTTAACAGCATCGTTTTAGACGGACTTATAAAACTTATGCTTAAAAAAGATATCGAATATTGCGAAACCAACCTTTGCTTAGAATACAATTATTCTATACAAGCGCAGTGGAAGTTTTTCGACCATATTCAGCATAAGCGCCGCCGTTCTTACGTTAAGGTTATTGCGCGTAACTCGGTCGGATCGCTTGCCGCGGCAACGGAAAACGGCAAGAATTAAGCTTATTTAAATAGCAAAAATTAAGTTTTTTAAAAGAAAATAACGCACTAAAAGCGGTTGTTAATCGCATGGCGGACGGTTTTTTGCCGTCCGTTTTTGTTTTTGCTCGCGGCAATCTTTCAAAATTTCGTCGGCTTTAAAACAGACAAAATTCCGATTTTTCCGATTTTTGTCGGTTTTAAGACTGATAAAAGAGTTGATAACGTCTAGTTTTTTTGCCGCGGGGAAAATTTACGGGTGTTTGACATGGAAAAGAATTGAGCGCATTTGCCGCGAGCCACCGCTTTTTTAGCCTCACTTTTTGCCTAATTTATTGCCAAGGCATGCAAAAAAAGGCTAAAAAAACAAAAGCGATTGCACGCGCCGATCAAAAACCTTCTATTTTTATGAAAATCGCCCGCCAAAAACGAGAAAAGCGCGCGCTAAGCATAGACAAATCTTAAATAATATTGTATAATATACGCGAACGAAAATTTAAAGCGGGGGTTTTTACTCAAAAACGCTAAAACCACCCGCGGTAGGAGAAAAAATGCAAGCTAAATATAAACGCGTTATACTTAAAATCAGCGGAGAGGCCTTAGCGGGCGAAAAAGGCATGGGTTACGACGAATCGGTTATTGCCGAGGTAGTAGGTCAAATAACCGAGGCGGTTAAAATGGGCGTGCAAATAGGCATAGTCGTGGGCGGCGGCAATTTTTGGCGCGGTCGCCAAGGCATGAAAATGGATAGAACCACGGCGGACCACATGGGCATGCTCGCAACCGTTATGAACGCGCTTTGCTTGCAAGACGCAATCGAGCAAAAAGGCGTTCCTACCCGCGTGCAAACCGCAATAACCATGAACCGCATAGCCGAACCCTACATTCGCAGAAAAGCCGTTTCGGACTTAGAAAAGGGCAGGGTAGTTATTTTCGGTTGCGGAACGGGTAACCCTTTCTTTTCTACGGATACGGCAGCCGCGCTTCGCGCAGCCGAAATCAACGCGGACGTAATATTGCTTGCCAAAAACGTAGACGGAATTTACGATAGCGACCCCAAACTTAACCCGAACGCGAAAAAATACGGCGAAATATCTTATATCGATTTTATCAAGCAAGAACTTAAGGCTATGGATACCACCGCCGTTACTATTTGCATGGAAAACAAAACGCCCATTTTGGCATTCGGGCTTAACGAGAAAAACGCAATCGTTCGCGCCGCCGCCGGCGAAGAGATGGGTACTTGGATAAGATAAAATCCGCCAAAACTAAAACGATTAAAATTTTAAGTAAGCGTAAACGTATAAATTCATATAAATTAAAGCGCGCAAAATTATAAAAATATATTCAAAATAGGAGAAAAAAACAATGGCTGCTGATATGGAAAAAATTGAAACGTTGCTTTTAGAAAACGACGAAAGATGCGAAAAAACCGTTAGCGTTTTCAAGTCTGAACTTTTGCAAGTAAGGGTAGGAAGAGCCAACCCCCACGTGCTAGACAGGGTTACGGTAGACTATTACGGAACGCCCTCGCCCATAAATCAAGTGGGTAACTTGTCGGTCGTAGACGGGCAGTGCTTGGTAGTTGCTCCGTGGGATAAATCGCTTTTAAAAGCGGTTGAAAAAGCAATATTGCAAGCTAATATAGGTTTAACCCCCACTAACGACGGCACGGTTATAAGGCTAGTGTTCCCCGCTCTTACCGAAGAGCGCAGAAAAGAGCTCGTAAAACAAGTTAAAAAGATGACGGAAGATTCTAAGGTTGCCGTGCGCAACGTCCGCCGCGACACGCTAGACGCGCTTAAAAAACTTAAAAACGCTAAAGAAATAACCGAAGACGAGCTTGCGGATTTTTCGGATACGGTTGAAAAAACCGTAACCGCCGCTATCGAAACAATCGAAAAAGCCTCTAGCGAAAAAGAAAAAGACGTTATGACCGTTTAAGCGGTTCGTTTACGGTTTTTTAGCTTTGCGGCTGAACCCGCGTTTTTGGCGCGTCGGTTAATTTTATTGCAAGCTCGGCTGCGAATTTTTAATTTTTGCCGAGCTTAAATAATTGATGTGAGTAATTTTGCTATGACTGAAATTCAAAAAAACGTGCGCGAGCAAAACGAGGTTTTGCAAGATTTTGCCGTTAAGCACGTAGCCGTTATTATGGACGGCAACGGTAGATGGGCTACCGCGCGCGGAAAAAACCGCAGTTTTGGGCATAAAAAGGGCGCGGACGCCGCTTCGGATATAATAGACGCGGCGTTTTCTAACGGAGTATACGCACTTTCTTTATATTGCTTATCTTGCGAAAATTTAGCTCGCCCCGCCGATGAAGTAAAGCGACTTATAGAGCTTTTGCAAAAGGGCATAATTAAAGAAGGCGAGCGCGCGCTTAAAAACGGAGTTAAGTTCGTGATAAGCGGAGATAAAAGCATTTTAAGCGGAAAAGCGCTAAAAACCGTTTGCGATTTAGAACAAAAAACGAGCGGTTGCACGGCTCACGTGCTTAATTTGTGCTTTAACTACGGCTCGCGCCAAGAGTTGGTTCGCGCAGCCGAACTTATAGCCCGCTCGGGCGAAAAAAACGTTACGCCCGAACTTATTCAAAACTATCTTTACACGGCGGATTTACCGGACGTCGATTTGGTTATTCGCACCGGCGGCGAAAAACGGCTTAGCAACTTTTTGCTTTGGCAAAGTTCTTATGCGGAGTTGTTTTTCAGCGATACGCTTTGGCCCGATTTTACCGCCGACGAGTTAGTTAGCGCGCTAGAATGGTTTGCCTCGCGCAAGCGTCGCTTCGGAAAGGTTAAATAAAAACCGTTAATAAATACGAGCGCGGTTTTTCCGCGTAGCTTTGTTAAAAATATCGCGTAGCTTTGTTAAAAAAACGCGTAGCTTT
>CAYZWD010000043.1:0-7136 GCA_964482115.1 uncultured Acidiphilium sp.
AAACGCTCAAGGCAAAACTAACGTTGCGGAGGCTATTTTTTATATATGTACGGGATATTCGCCGCGCGTAACCCGCGAAAAACAGCTGGTTATGATCGGGGCGGAGCGTGCGGAAGCTTGCGCCGTTGCCGTTAGCGAGCGGGTTGGCAAAATTACCGCGTCGGTAGAGTTTTTGGCGGCGGGCGGCAAAAAGACGATGCTTAACGGCTTGCAAGTAAAAAAGGCGGGCGAATTTATAGGCAATATTAACGCCGTAATGTTTAACCCTCAAGAATTAAAGTTGATTCAGCAAGCGCCCGAAGATCGCCGCCGTTTTTTAGATATATCGCTTTCGCAAATAAATCGCAAATATTTTTACGCGCTTTCGCGCTATAAGCAAATTTTGGCTCAGCGCAACGCGCTTTTAAAAGATCAAGATAAATCGCTAATATTCGCGACGTTACCCGTGTGGGACGAGCAGTTTTCCGAAGCCGCCGCTTGCATAATAGCGGAGCGTAACGCTTTTATTACCGAGTTAAAACCGCTTTGCGAGCAAGCGCACGCCGCCGTTTCGGGCGATAAAGAGGTTTTAGAAGTAGAGGGCGAAAGTAAATTTTTAGGCACGGCCGAGCAAATACGCGAAAGTTTTAAAAACGAGCTTAGCGAACGCATGGAGCGCGATATAGAAGCGGGGTTTACCACTATCGGCCCGCACCGCGACGATTTAAAAATTAAGTTAAACGGCATCGATTTACGAATTTACGGATCGCAAGGTCAACAGCGCACGGCGGCGCTTTCGCTTAAACTTGCCGAGGTGCAAATTTTTAAAAAACATTTCGGCGAATCGCCCGTGCTTATTCTGGACGACGCTATGAGCGAGCTCGATAAGTCGCGCAGAGCCGCGCTTTTGCAGTTTTTAAACGGCGTGCAAACTATAGTTACTTGTACTGACGCCGACGGCGAGCTTTTTAGCTTTGCAAATAAAATTTTTAAAGTTAGCGGCGGCAGCGCCGAAGAACGAACGGACGGATAATTTTTCGATTACTATGAACGGTATAAACGATATAGAAAAAACTATAAACGAAGATGCGGCAAACGAAAAGGTTATAAGCGCCGAAAGTTCGCAAGTCGAAAGCGAAAAATCCGTGGCAAACGAGTTTTCAAGCGATGTTTCGCGCGGAATTGCCGGCGGGGTTTTAGAGGACTTAGAAGTCGCGGGAGAAAACGGCGCCGCTGAAAAAAACGGCGTTGCGGGCGAAAACGATATTTTTATGCGCGAGCGTGCGCTTATAGGCGAAAAAGCGTTCGAAAAACTTAAAAATTCGTCGGTTGCGGTTTTCGGCTTAGGCGGGGTGGGTTCTTACGCGTGCGAGGCGCTTGCCCGCGCGGGTATAGGCAAAATTTTGGTTTGCGATAACGACGTAATATCGCCGCACAACGCAAACCGCCAACTCTACGCGCTAAAAAGCACGGTGGGCGTTAAAAAAACCGAGCTTGCCGCCGAGCGAATTAAGCAAATAAACCCAAACGCCGAAGTGATTGCCGTAAGCGCGCCTTACCAAGCCGATACCGAAAGGCTTTTCGACTTAGAAAATTACGATTATATCGCCGATTGCATAGATACGGTTACTTCAAAAATCTTGCTTGCCGAACGCGCTTTTCGCGGCGGAATAAAAATAATAAGTTGCATGGGCACGGGCAATAAGCTACAAACTTCGTTTAAGGTGGCGGATATAAGCAAAACTTCGGTTTGCCCGCTTGCGAAGGTTATGCGGCGCGAGCTTAAAGCGCGCGGGGTAACCAAGCTTAAAGTGGTTTACTCTGAAGAACAACCCAAAAAATCGCCGCTAAAAAGCGAGGGCGCAAGGCGTTGCCCGCCGGCTAGCGTTTCTTACGTGCCGCCCGTGGCGGGGTTTGTTTTGGCTGGGGAAATAATACGCGAGCTTATCGGCGAAAACTAACGGTTAGCCGCTAGCGGTTAATGCGGTAAAAAAATATAAAAGTGGGGCTATAAGCCCGTTAACGGAGGTTTCGTTATGGAAAAAAACAGAATAGACCTTTCGCCTTATCTGCTTTCGGGCGAAAAAATAATTTTAAAATCGCACGCGTTAAAAAGCAAGTCCGTTTACGTAGAAACGGGGCTGTGTTTGCTTTTTTGGTTTTTGACCGTCGCGGGGGATTGCTTTATGGTCGGCTACGCCAACTATATACGCACTATGAGCGATACGGGTTGGTTTTTACCTTTCTTTATAGCGCTCGTCGCGGTGCATTTAGTGCCGCTCGGCATGTGGGTGGTTTCTGTTTCGGCTAAATCTACGGCTAATTCCGAAAAATGGTTTGCTCTTACGGATAGGCGCGTAATTTGTATTTCCGGCGGGGCAACGGCGGTTTTATCGTTTATTAAATTAAACGACGTCGTCAGCGTAAAAACTTCTAAAAAATACGTGCTTATAACCCTTTCGCAGGGTAGGTATTTTAAAATTTCGGGCATTTCCGACGCCGCTGCGTTTTCAACCGCGTTAGAGGCGGAGCTCGATAAGCTTTTCGATTCGCATAACTTAGGCGGCGAGCAAGAAGAAGTGTTCGACCAAAAATCGGAAGGCGCCGAGTTTGACAAAGCGGAAAATACGGACGGCGCTAATCGCTTAGAGAACGACTAAAATAAGATTAGAATAATTAAAATAACGAAAAATAACGAAAAATAACGAAAAATCGGAGAATAAATTATGCAAAAAAACGCAAATAAAAAAGTAAATGACGTCGCCGCCGACGCGGCGGTTATAGAAACCGAAAAGATTGAAAAAAAATATTATCCGGATATAGCTTACAACAAGAGCAAGCGCACTAAATTCTTTTCGCTATTCGCGCTGCTTATAGTGAGCATGGGCATAACGGCGTTCGCGTTTATTTCTATCGGAGAAGAGTGGATAGCATTTATTTCGCTAGCCGTTATAATTTTCGTGGCGTGTTTTATTCCGCAAACCGTTGCTAGCCACCCGATAAAAGAAAACGTGCCTCAGCTTACCGTTTGCGGCAGAGAAATTAAGGTAAACGGCAAAAATTTCCACGTGCAAGACGTCGAAAACGTTCGCGTTATCATCGAGCTTGCGCCCGTAAGCAAAGTCGATTCCGAAAACAAAAAATTCTTAAAGGATTTCGCCTCTAAAATGCCCGAAGAAGAGTGTTTCGGCACACTGGAGCTCAGCTTTAAACCTAACGTTGCGGGCGTTAAAAAGGGCGAGCAAATTTATTGTATGATTAACGACTGTTTAGGGGCGCTCACCTCGCTTGTAAACGCGGGGGTAAAGCATTACGCAATAGGTTTTTCTATGAAAAAACTTTATGAAAAAGCGGCGTTTTCTATTACTAAAACCGAAATTAAACAGCAAAAACTTTCAGACGTTTCGCCAAAAGACAGGTTGAAGCAAATTTTATAAAAAGCGAATTGAAAACGGATTGAGCAATTCGATCGTTGAGTTAGGAGTTTTATGAAGTCGTTAAGCGAGCTTTTCAGAATAGGGCCGGGGCCGTCGTCGTCGCATACGATAGCGCCCAGCCTTGCGTGCGAAAGCATTAAAAACAAATATTCGCAAAAATATTCACAGAACGCCGACTTAGGCGATTTTGGCAATTTAAACGTTAACGGGGCGGGCGATTTGCAAGTAAGTTACTTAGTGGAACTTTTCGGCTCGCTTGCGTTTACGGGCAAGGGGCACGGAACGGACGGCGCGATAAAGCGCGCTTTGGGCGAGAACGTTAAGGTTAAATTCAACCGTACGGCAAAAAAACAGCACCCCAACGTTATGTCCGTTAGCGTTTTTAAAGGCGAACAAAAAATAGCCGAGCATGAAGTAGTGTCGCTTGGCGGCGGCGCGTTCGGCATAGACGGCATAAATTGCGGCGGCGCGGAAATTTATCCGCACGCGAGCTTTGCCGAAATAAAAGATTATTGCGAAAAAAACGGTTTAAGGTTGTGCGATTACGTTTATAAGTTCGAACCGCAGGCTAAGCAATATTTGCGCCGTGTTTGGGCTCAAATGAAAGCTACCGTAAACGAGGGGCTTAACGCGAAGGGCGTTTTGCCGGGCGGGCTTAAAACCGAACGCAAGGCTAAATATCTTCACGACCAAGTAAACGTTTTCGAAAGCGCCTCTACTATTGAAAACATGTTGGTTTGCGCCTACGCCTTTGCCGCGGCGGAGCAAAACGCGGCGGGCGGAGTGGTAGTAACCGCGCCCACGTGCGGCGCGTGCGGGGTTTTGCCCGCTTGCCTCATTTATATGCAAAACAAGTGCGGCTATTCCGACGAGCAAATAGTAAACGCGCTTGCGGTGGCGGGCGTTATAGGTAATATCATAAAGCAAAACGCCTCTATTTCGGGTGCGGAATGCGGTTGTCAAGCGGAAATAGGCAGTGCGTGTTCTATGGCAAGCGCCGCGCTTTGCGAGCTTGAAAATATGGATTTAGATCAAATAGAATACGCCGCCGAAGTAGCTATGGAACACCACTTAGGGCTTACTTGCGATCCTATCGGCGGGCTGGTTCAAATCCCGTGTATAGAGCGCAACGCCGTGGCGGCAATGCGTGCGATCAACGCGCTAAGCCTTGCTAAATTTTTAACTTCCACGCGCAAAATCTCGTTCGACGGAATAGTAGCCACGATGTACGCGACGGGGCTCGATTTAAGCAGGCTTTATAAAGAAACGGGGCGCGGCGGGTTAGCTAAAACTTATAAAGGCTCAATTAAAAAAGAGGGGCTATAAGCCCGTTAACGGCACTTTTGCGCTTTTTTATCCCCTTTTTATCGCGGCGTTTAAGCGGTTGTTCGGGCGGTTTTAGGCGGGGTTAAAGTGCCTTTTTACATGGTTTAAACGATAATTAAAAACGGGCAAAAAAAAGGAAAACGGATAAAACGAAATGTTTAGTTTTTTGGCAAAAAAATTCATAAAGAACGGCGGCGATTATTCAAACCCCGCCGTGCGCGATAAATACGGCATGCTGTCCGGCGTGGTCGGGGTAATTTTAAACGTTTTGTTGTTTGCGGCAAAACTTACGTGCGGGCTGGTTAGCGGCTCAGTGTCTATCGTGGCGGACGCGCTTAACAACCTTACGGACGCGGGTTCTTCGGTAATAACTTTTATAGGGTTTAAGTTGGCGGCAAAGCCCACCGACAGAGAGCACCCCTTCGGCCACGGCAGAATGGAATACGTAACCGGGCTTATAGTTTCTATGCTTATATTTTTAGTCGGGTTCGAGCTTGCAAAAAGTTCGGTAGAAAAACTTTTTTCGGGTTCTAGCGTGCAGTTTTCGTATCCGTTACTTATAGTTCTTTGTTGTTCGGTTTTAATAAAATTGTATATGTTCGCTTACAATTCGTCTACCGCTAAAAAAATAAATTCGGCGGCGATGCGCGCCACCGCGTTAGACAGCGTTACCGATTGTTTCGCCACCGTTACCGTTTTAATAAGCGTGCTTTTTAACGAGTTTTTTGCGTTTAATATAGACGGAGCCGCTGGGCTTTTAGTAGCGGCGTTCATTATAATAACGGGCGTAAAATCCGCAAAGGAAACCATAGGTTTACTCGTCGGCGGCGCGCCCGAACCCGCTTACGTTCGCGAAATAGAAAAAACCGTTTTAGACTACGGCGGCGTTATCGCCATACACGATTTAATGGTGCACAACTACGGTCCGGGCAGGCAAATAATTTCGCTTCACGCCGAGGTTTCCGCCGACGAAGACGTTATGACCGCCCACGATAATATCGATAATATCGAACGCGCGCTCGAACGAAAATTCAAGTGCGTGGCTGTAATTCACTTAGATCCCGTCGTTAACGACGAGCGCACTCACGCTAAAAAAGCCGTGGTGGAAAGCGTCGTTAAAAGCATTTCGCCCGAATACGCCATTCACGATTTCAGAATGGTCGAAGGGCCAACTCACGTAAACCTTATTTTCGACGTGGTAGTCCCCTCGGATTTTAAGGGCGACGAGGCGCTTTTGAACGAAAAAATCGCCGCCGCTTTGCGAGAAGTAAACCCCGCTTACAACGCCGTTTGCAAAATAGAAAAGGCGTTCGCCTACGATAAATAATTTTTTAAAAAGTAGGGCTATAAGTCCGTTAGCGGCACTTTCGCGGTGTTTTTGGCAAAAAAACGCGACGGTGGGCGCGCCGCTAAAAATATGCAAATACGCCGATAAATGCAATAATGCGATATTAATTATGGAAAATAACTTCGATTTAAAAAAATACGATAAAAAGGTCGCGCTTAATTACAGATGGCTGGGCGAGCAAAAGCCCGTAGGTTTAAGCGAAAACGCCGCCGCGCTTTACGGCGAGGCGTGCCACTATCTTTACGCGGGCAAACTGCCTGAAAACTCAAGCAATCTTTACGCTGCGATACGCGCCGCGCTTTCGGGCGATTGTGCGGCTTACTCGGTTAAACTTCTTGCCGAGGCGGCTATCGCGCTTACGGAATACTCGATTTGCTTGCAAGGAGAGGGCGATTATGTTACCTCTTCTGCGGCTTTGGCTACCGCGGCGCGCGCGTTAACGCAAGTTTCCGCCCGTGCGGAGCTATGCGGCGCGGAAGATAAGCTTTTCGCCCTAGACGCCGCCGCACGCCATTACGTTTGCGCAAAAAGCGCGGCGGCTCAATCGCTTTATAATAAGCTTTACGCGCTTTTAAAAATTAGCGGAGAGGGCGGGGAATTTTTAAGCGAAATTTGTGGATTTTCTAATAAAAAAAGCGAAGCCGGCGCAGAAAAATCAGCTGAAAAATTTGTTGAAGAACGCGCCGAAAAACACGGAGAAAACCCGCAAAATTGTAGTGAAAATATGCAAAAAAGCGCAAAAACCGCAAACAAAATCTTGCCGATGGAGGCGCTTTTGCGGCTAGCTTCGGCAATTTTTACCGTAGCCGTATATGAAAATTCGCCGTCTGAGCAAAACCGCGCCGCGGATATTTTAAATTTATGCTTAACCGCGGGGCTTACGCAAAATTATTCCGCGAAAAACGATTATTTTAACCCGACTTACGCCGATACCGCCGCAACGGCGACGCTTTTCGCGCTGTGCGTTAGGTTTTATAAACTCGGCGGCGAGCAAAAATATTTAACTTACGCGCGCCGAATTTGGTATAACGGCTTACAACTTTGCC
>CAYZWD010000044.1:0-7079 GCA_964482115.1 uncultured Acidiphilium sp.
CGGGAGCATACCCTCCGGCAAGCCTATATTTTTTATAGCGGTAAGCGCGCTAACCGCCGTAACCATCGCGTTGGGGTCGGCAAGCCCTACGTCCTCGCTGGCGTGGGCTATTACTCGGCGCGCGATCAAAAGCGGATCGCACCCGCCGGAAATTAAGCGTTGCGCCCAGTATAACGCGGCGGAACTGTCGCTTCCGCGCAGACTTTTGCAAAAAGCCGAAAGCACGTCGTAATATAAATTTTCGTCGTAAGAAAGCGCCTTTTTTTGAATGGATTGCTCGGCGTCTTTAAGCTCTACGCGGATAACGCCGTCGCTTTGAGGGGGAGTAGTTAAAACTGCAAGCTCCAGCGCGTTATACGCCACGCGCAAATCGCCGCCGCACGTAACCGCGATATGGGTTAAAGCCTCGTCGCTAACCTCGGCAAGATAGTCGCCAAGTCCGCGTTTTTTATCGGTAAGCGCGCGGGTTAACGCGGTTTTTACGTCGTTTGAAGTTAAGCGTTTAAACTCGAACACCCTACAACGCGAAACTATTGCGGGCGTCATCGAGGCGTAAGGATTTTCCGTGGTAGAACCTATGAATATTACCGTGCCTTGCTCTATCAGCGGAAGTAGCGAATCGGACTGAGTTTTGTTAAATCTGTGGCATTCGTCTAAAAGTAAATATGTTTTTTTGCCGTAAAGCTTTAAATTTTCTTCGGCTTGTTCGGCAACCCGCTTTACGTCCGCAACGCCGCTAGAAACCGCGTTTAATTTAACGAACGCGCCGCTGGTTGAAGCCGCTATAATATTTGCAAGCGTGGTTTTGCCGCACCCCGGCGGTCCCCAAAATATGCAACTGCCAAGCCTATCGAGCATAATCGCGCGGCGGAGCAAACTGCCCTCTTCGGCTATGTGCGACTGCCCTAAAAATTCGCGCAAACTTTGCGGGCGCATGCGCTCTGCCAAAGGCACGAGTTTTGCCCGCGAACCGTCGCTCGGCGATATACCCGCGTCGTCGAACATATTAACGTTTAAAGCGTTGCTTTGCGAAGCTTCTTTTTTCATTTATATCCTCGTTTGTATTCTCGTTTTTTATCCTCGTTTTTTATCCTCGTTTTAACGAGCCCGCAATTTTTTTGCGAATTAGTAGATTTTTGCCATCGTATTTTGACGAATATATTTTAACACATAATCGCGATAATTACAATAAAATATGAAAAATATTAAAAAATTTCCTTACTTTTTACGAGTAGTTTGCTTTTTGCGAGCGCGAATTTTTCGTTTGCGCGCTTTGCGTTTGCGCACGGTTATTTTAACGGTTATTTTATGCGCGTTTGCCGCCGCGCTGCTAATAAACCCGCAAAAATACGTGCTTGCCGCAAAAGAAGGGCTAAGTTTGTGGGCTTTAACCGTTTTGCCCGCCGTTTTACCTTTCTTTTTTATAACGCTAACGCTTTCAAAGCTAGGCGGTTTAAACGTTATTTCACGCATGCTAGCGCCGATAACCCGCTTTTTATATAACGCGGACGGAGCGGCGGGATTTTTGCAAATATCAAGCTTTATTTCGGGCTACCCCGTAGGCGCGCGGCTTATTGCAGAATTTAAAGAATTAAACGCGCTGGATAGCGAAACGGCAACCAAGCTTTGCACGTTTTGCTCTACGTCCGGTCCTCTTTTTATAGCGGGGAGCGTAGGCGCCGGCATGTTAAACTCGCCGCAGGCGGGTAAAATTTTGCTTTTAAGCCATATTTTATCCGCTGTTTTTAACGGCGTTTTGTTCAGGTTTTATTGCGATAATCGACCTATAGGCGGGCTTTTGCAAAAAAATGCGTCCGATAATCCGCTTGGCGATTGCGCCTACGCAGCGGCTAGCTCATGCCTTACCGTAGGCGCGCTTATTTGCGTTTTTTACGTTGCAAGCGAAGTTTTGCAAAGCCTTAATTTGACCTATCCGTTGCAAGCCCCGCTTGCGATTTTGCTTAACGACGATAAAAAAGCCGCCGCCTTTACCGCGGGGCTTATAGAATGCACTAAGGGCTGTAAAATGCTTGCGGAAACCGACGGAACGCTAAAACTTCCGCTAATTTCGGCAATTATAGCTTTTGGCGGAGCTTCGGTTATAGCTCAATCCGCGGCGTTTTTAAAAAGTGCGGGCGTAAAAATAAAAATTTTTATTTTAAGCAAGCTTACGCAAACGGTTTTCGCCTTTGTTATCTGCCTTGCGTTATGCGCGGTTTTTAACGTTTATTAGCGTGTTTTAAGCGTTTTAGCCCTTATTTTGCGCGCTTAAAAACTTTTCGGCTAGTTTTTTTACCTCGGGCGTTAAATATTCTTCGGCACCCTCGCCCGAAAAAAGAGCGGCGCGCGCCAACGTTGAACTTATTGAATTTAACCCGCACTCTATATAATCGTTAACTATTTCGGGGTAAAGCTTTTTATTGTATTCGAGCATATCGTTTTCATAGCGCTCGTCCGCGCAGTTTCTTATTCCGCGCACGTTAAAGCGAACGCGGCGCGAACGCATAAAATCGACCAAAAGCCCGTCGAAATCGGTCACCTCTACCCCGCTAACGCCCTCGAACGCGGCGCTTAGCATATTTAAACGGGCGGCTTTTGAAAAAGTATAATTTTTGTTAGGGTTTATCCCGAGCGCCACTATTACCTTTTTATATTTTTTTAATGCGGTTTTAACCACCTCTATATGCCCTTTGGTTACGGGGTCGAAACTTCCAGCGAACACGCACGTATCGTCGTTACAGCGGCGATAAAAAGTGAACGCGGCAATGCCGTATTTTTTTACTTTTTCAATCAAAAGCCCGTCTATAGGTCGATTATCGGCACCTTCGCGCTCTAAAACGCACACGCCGTTTTTATTTAACAAGCCCCGCCGAGCTATAATTTCAAGCGCCTCGAACGAGCGCTCGTATTTGTAAGGCGGGTCTAAAAATATAATATCGAACGCGGTGTTTACCGAGTTTAAATAGTCTATGGCGTTTTGGCAAACTATTTGAGGTTGCTCACCCAAAGCGCGGGCGTTTTTTTTGGCAAGCTCGATAGAAGTTTTGCTAACGTCTACCAAAACGCAACTTTTAGCCCCGCGTGAAAGCGCCTCTAGCCCGACTGCGCCGCTACCGCAAAAGGCGTCTAAAAAAGTTTTGCCCTCTGTTTCGAACTGTAAAACCGAAAAAAGCCCCTCGCGCGCCCTATCGGCGGTAGGTCTTATATCGCGCCCCGCGAACTCGAAAAGTTTTTTTCCTCTATGTTTACCCGCGATTATTCGCATTTTTATCTCCTTGCGGCAAACGGCTTTTTGCCTTGCTTTATTTTAGCGGTTTAGCCGTAGTCGTTTTTAATTTATTAAAAATTTTTGCCGCTTTTATATCCGTTTAAATATGCTTTTTTAAGCGAACTTGCCCGCGTTAGCACGTTATAAACGCTTATACCCTCGCTAAACGCCGCGGTTTGCGCGTTATCCATAACGCACGCGACGCCCGCAGAACGACTATCGCCGTAAAACTTTGCCGCGCTTATATTCATGCACGGTTTGTTAAGCCCGCCTTTAACTTTTTTTGAAAGTCCGTGGTAATATCCGTAACTTAGTACGTTTATTTTTTGCGTATTTTTGCAAACGTAATTACCGTAAAGCAATCCGCTACCGCTAAAAACGCGACGTGTTTGAAGTATAGGCGCGTAAATTTTCAGCGCCGTACGCAAACCTTTTAAGCAAAAACGGCAACTTTTAAGTTTTTCGCTTTCTCGGTGCAAGTTTTCTCCGTCGCGGCAAGCGCTCGTGCAATCGCCGCCGTAATCGCAACCGTAGTTATAACCGTAAAGCGCAAGCCCTACGCGCACTATATCCAGCTTAAACTCGTTGCCGTAGCGTAGCCCCGCGCCCGAACTTATATGCAGTTTTATACCGCCGAACTCGTTTTTTAGCGCGATTGCGGGTGCAAACGCGTTATATTGCGCACGCGCGGCGCTATAATTCAGCGCGTTATAAAAATGCGAAAACGCACCGACCAACGGCAAATTAGCCTCTTTAATTATTTTTTTTGCGGCGCTTATTTCGCTAGGAGAAACACCTAGCCTGTTCATTCCCGTGTTTACGGCTAAATGAAAACGCGGCGCGGTTTTGTTTTTAGCAAAATTTGCAAGCGATTTTAAAGCGGAAACGCTTTGCACGCAAATTTCAAGCCCGTAAGCGCTAGCGCGATAAATCTCGTTAAAACTAGGCGGAATAAGGCACAACACGGGCTTTTCAACCCCCGCGAGCCTTAAAGCTACGCCCTCCGCAACCGTGCCCGCGCAAAACCCGTCCGCCACGTTTGATATAGCGCGCGCAGTTTGAATAAGCCCGTGACCGTAAGCGTCAGCCTTAACAACCGCGTAAAACGAAGCGGGTTCACACGCGCGCTTTAATATTATTGCGTTATTTTTCAGTGCTAAAAGGTCAACCTCGGCGTAAGGTTCGTTCATAAACACACCAAACCGTTCGGCGATATTATACGCTAAATCCCGCAAAAAGGTTACTCCGCCAAAATCAAGCCCGCGCTTTTTATATAAAACGCGCGAACGCCGCGCAAAAGCTACGAAAAAACGCCGAATTTATAGAGCCTTTTTTGTTCGTTTTTATTCGCTTTTATTAGTTTTTATTAGAAAAACTGAGCGAAATAAGCTCGTCTAGCGCGCTATAACCCAGCTCTTCCAAGCGGAATTTTCTAGCCGCGGTTTCGATAATAACGGGGATATTACGCCCGGGGCTTACGGGGATAATATGTTTAGGCACTTCTACGCCCAAAATATTAGCCGAGTTTTTTTCGTCGCCCAAGCGGTCGTATTCGCGCTTTTCGTCCCAATGCACGAGGTGAGCGACTAAATCGACGGTTTTTTCGGGGCGAATAGCGCCCGAGCCGAACATGGTTTTTACGTTGATTATGCCCAAGCCCCTAACTTCCATAAAATATTTAATTTTATTGGGGCAAGTGCCGACGAGCAGTTCGCCCGTATTTTTAACCATAACGGAATCGTCGGCAACGAGCCTGTGCCCGCGCGTGATAAGCTCTAACGCGGTTTCGCTTTTGCCTATGCCGGCCTCTCCGGTTATAAGCACGCCTACGCCCGAAACGTCTAACAGCTCGCCGTGGACCACGGTGTTGGGCGCTAGCATATCGTTTAAATAAATCATAATATCGTGGATAAGCACGGTGGTTATCGATTCCGAGCGGAACAACGGGCAATTATACTCGCGCGCAGCCTCGATTATTTCGGGCATGGCGTCTAGCCCGCGCGCGATAATTAAACACGGCAGTTCGCACGCGAACAATTCGTTAATGCTTTTTTTGCGCGCCGCCGCGCTTAACGAACGCAAATATTCGTGCTCCGCGTTGCCTATTACTTGAACCCTGTCGTTAGCGAAATGTTTATAATACCCCGCAAGTTGCAAACCGGGGCGCGAAACGCTTATAGACGATATAGAAATTTCGCCGCGCCCTTCGAATTCGGTTTGAAGCGCAAGTTTTTCGCAAAACTCGGCAACGCCGACTATAAGAGTATCTTTTTCTGCTTTTTTAGATAATCTGCTCATTGTTCTCCTTTTGCGGAATTATCCGCTTCGGGCTTAACTTCGCCGCCTTCGCCCTCTTTTATATCTTTAACGTCTTTAACGTCTTTTACGTCCTTAAGATTTTTAAAATATTCGTATATAACGCGCGCTTGCTTTTCGCCGATTCCGCTTACCTCGCAAAGTTCGCTTTGGCTAGCGGCGGCAATTTCCGCAACGCTGCCGAACTTTTCAAGCAAATCTTTTATGCGCTTTTTGCCCAACCCCTCGATTTTAGCAAGCTCGCTTTGAAAACCGCGCTTTTGGCGAATAGAGCGGTGGTAGGTTATAGCAAACCTGTGCGCCTCGTCGCGCAAGCGCTGCAAAAGCCGCAAAGCGTAGTCGCGCCGCTCTAAAATTATAGGTTCTTCTTGCCAAAGGGTAAAAATCTCCTCTTGCTTTTTAGCAAGCGAAATAAGCTCCGCATCGAAAAAACCTAGCTCGTCGAACACGGCTTTCACCGCCGAAAGCTGCCCTTTACCGCCGTCGATTATAATTAAATCGGGCTTAGGAAAGCGTTCCTCGTCGGTTTTAAGCCGTTCTAAGCGGCGGGTTAAAACTTCTTTAAGCGAGGCGAAATCGTCGCTGCCCTCAACGGTTTTAATGCGGAAACGCCTATAATCTTCGGGGCTTTTTACGCCGTCTATAAACACCACCATAGAGCCGACTTTATCTACGCCGGAAATGTTAGATATATCGTAACACTCTATCCTCCGCGGATATTTTTTTAGCCCCAGCACGGTTTTAAGCCTATTGCAAGCGCTAATAGTCATATCGTCTTTATGTTTGATTTTATCTATGGCTTTTTCTAAATAATCGCGCGCGTTAAGCTCCGCCATATCGCAAAGCTGTTTTCTTACACCTTGTTTTGGCGAATAAATTCTGACTTTTTTTGAAAACTCGTTTTTAAAATATTCTTCGTAAGCGGCGCAATCTGTAATTTCGGCGTTTAAAAGTATTTCGTCGGGCAGCTCGTTGTTTTTATCGTAAAACCGCATTATGAAATCGGCTAAACAGTCTTCCTTAGAAATAGAGCCGTCATCAAAAGCGAAATGCTTGCCGCCTTGCACGCGCCCGCCGCGCATTATCAAAACGTTTATCGCGGAGTGTATGTTATCGCCGGCGACGGCTATAACGTCACACGAAATAAAGCGGTTTAAAGAAGTTATCTTTTTTTCGCTTATTTTTTTTAGCACGGATATTTTATCGCGATATAAAAGCGCTAACTCGAACTCTTCGTTTTGCGAAAACTTTTGCATTTTTTCGGTTAAAATCGCGTGGGCTTCGTCGTCGTTTCCGCTTAAAAAGTCGATTGCCGCGTTAACCCGTTCGGCGTATCGTTCTTTAGAACAAAGCCCGCAGCACGGCGCGGCGCACCGATCTATATGATAATCTAAACATTCGCGCTTTTTTACCCCGCCCTCTTTAATAGGCATGCGGCACGAGCGCAATTTAAAGGTTAAATTAAGCGTATCTATTATATCGTTGGCGCTAACCC
>CAYZWD010000045.1:0-7009 GCA_964482115.1 uncultured Acidiphilium sp.
ACTTACCTCTTTTTATTTTTAAACCGCTTGCAAAAGTTTTACGCCGCGGTTTTTTAGTGAATTTTTAGCTTACGTTTTTGCCCGATTTTTATATATAAAGTGCCGTTAACGGGCTTATAGGGGCACTTTTTTAATTTCAACAAGCAATATTTTTTGGGGGTAGACGATTAATCTAGCCCTTTTTCGGCGTTTAAAGCTTGCATATAAATTTCGTTTTTATTAACGCCGCGGGCTTTAGCCACTTCTTTTATTGCTTGCTTTTTATCCATTCCGCCAGCCATAAGCGCCGCTAAATGTTCCGAAACGCTAAGATTTTCTAGCTCGCTACCGCTAGATAGCGAAGAGCCTTCGACGATAATAACGAACTCGCCGCGCCTTTCGCCTTGATAGCCGCTAGAAAGCGTAAATTCGACGCGCTGTTCGAACGCCTTGGTTATTTCGCGGCAAGCAACGGCGCGGCGCTCGCCAAAAGCAGAATAAAGTGCGGAAACGGTATCGTCGATATCGTGCGGGGCGCAATAAAAAATTAAGGGGCAATCCGCGGTTTTATAGCGTGCCAAAAGCTTTTTGCGCTCTGAATTTTTTTCGGGCAAAAAGCCGATAAAACTAAAACGGTAATCTAAAAGCCCGCTCAAAACGAGCGCGCTTGCAAACGCCGTTGCGCCCGGAACGACGGTAAATTCGAGCCCGCGTTCTATAAGCGTTTTTATAAGCACGCACCCGGGGTCGGATATAAGCGGCATGCCCGCGTCGGATACGAGCGCGATATTAACGCCCGCGGCAAGCTTATCCGCAAGCGCGTCGCTAACCTTTTTTTCGTTGAACTTATGATAGGCAAAAAGCGGTTTTTTTATATCGTAAGCGTTTAACAGCTTTAGCGTTTGCCGCTTATCTTCGCACGCGATTTCGTCAACGCTTTTAAGCGTTTCGAGCGCGCGCAAAGTTATATCTTTTAAATTGCCTATGGGCGTTGCCACAACGTATAACATAACCTTGCCTACCTAAAAAATTTACATTTTTGCCGCCGCTAATTATTATGCCGCCGATTAATCGTTTCGCTAATTATTACGCCGTTTTTATACCGTTAGTTTATTATTTCGTTAAAAACTTTAAGCTGCGGTTTTTTATCTTTAGCCGCCTCGACCAAAACGAGGTAAGGCAAGCCGTTATCAGTGCGCACGAACGCCATTTTATAAGGTTCTAGCCCGTTTTCGCGCAGATGATAAATCAAATCGGTAAGCCGTTCTACGCGTTGGCATATGCACAGCCTACCGCTAGGCGCAAGCATTTTTTTAGCGGACTTTATAATTTCTTCAAGCGTAATTTGCGTTTCGTGCCGACACGCCGCTATATGATCCGAAAGACCTTGCTCGCCCGATCCTGCTTTTTTATAGGGCGGGTTGCAAAGTATAAGCGAAAACGCACCGTTAAATTGCGTGCCGACTTGTTGAAGTTTGCCGCGAATTAAAGTGAATTTTTCGCCTAAACCGTTGATATCGATGCTTTTTTGCGCTAAATTACAAAGCTCGGGCTGAAGTTCGAACAAATACACGGAACTTACTTTATTAGAATTAAGCCCGTAGTAATGCAAACCTACCACGCCCGAACCCGCACAAAAATCGGCAACGCGCTCGCCTTTTTTACAGCTAGCGAAGCGCGAAAGCAAAATGCTGTCCGAAGTAAAGCGGTAATACCGTTTATCTTGCACTATTTTAAGCCCGCCGAGCATGAGCTCTTCGGTAATTTCAAAAATCTCTTCCATACCGCCCGCCGCTAAACGTACGCACTAAATTTGCGCAAAAACGAAAAATTAAAATTAAAAACAAAAACAAAAAATTAATCGTCGCTAAGCTGTTTTTCAGCCTCGCGTTCTTCTTTAGTGAGTTTTTCGCCGTCGTTATTCGCTTTAACGGACGATAGCTGTTTTAAATCGAAATCTTTAAACACAAAACTGTCTTTTACGTCCATTTTTACGTGCACGGCGTTGGTGAGCATATTAACCGAAACGACCGTACCCTTGCCCTCCGGCGTGGTAACTTCGCTACCGATTTTAGGCATTTTTTTATAAACGTCCTTATAAAAATCGTTTTCAAACGCCAAACAGCACATAAGCCTGCCGCACAACCCGCTAATTTTGGACGGGTTTAGCGAAAGCCCTTGCGTTTTTGCCATTTTAATTGAAACTTTTTTATAATCGCTTAAATAACTAGAACAACAGCACGGGCGCCCGCACGGAGCAAGCCCGCCGATAAGCCTGGCTTCGTCGCGTATGCCTATTTGCCTAAGCTCTATGCGGGTGTGAAACGCCGAGGCTAAATCTTTAACCAAATCGCGGAAATCTATGCGCGCGGGAGCGGTAAAATATATAACCATTTTACTGCCGTCGAACGCGTATTCGATGCTAACGGGTTTCATATCCAGATTACGCGCGGCTATTTTTTCGTTGCAAACGGTTAAAGCGTCTTTAAGTTTTTGTTCGTTTTTCTTTAAACGCTCGTCGTCTGCCTTGGTAGCCTTACGTATAACGGGTTTTAGCGGCTGAATTACTTTTTCGTCCGCCACGTTAGACGGTTCTAGCGCGACGTAGCCGTATTCGACGCCGTGCGTGGTTTCAACTATAACGCCGTCGCCCTTTTTATAATCCCCGTCCGAAGTGCCCTCCGCGGGGGCAAAATAATACACTTTTGCTGTATTTTTGAATTTTACTCCTACAATTTTAGCCATTTATGTTTTTCCTCTAATAGCGTTAAAAGCACGCCGTCTAATACCATAGTCGCGTTGCCGTTAAAAAACAAAGCACGCTCGGCAGAGTTTATTTTTTCAATAGTTTTAAGCATGCACCCTAGCGGATAAATTTCCGCAATTTGTGCGATTTTAATTATTCTTTCGCCGCGTTCGGCACTCGAATCACAATACTTAGAACACCCCGAAAGCCCCTCGCCGTTAACCGAATTTTTAGCCGCGCTTTTAACCGATTTATAGCGCGCGCATTCTAGCAATACGCGCTTTAACGAGGCTAAAAACGGGCGAAGCGACTCTTTATCGATTTTTTCGGAATATTCTAACAATCTCCGCGTGTTTTTCATGCCCAGCAAAACCGAAAAAGCTAAGTCGTCGTTTAGTTTTTCGTTGCCGGAAAGTAGTTTTAAAAGCTCGCCCTCTTTGCCGCCGCAAGCGAAAACCGCGGCTTCAAGCTCGCTTTTTTCGGCTTGTCCGCTATAAGCGGAAAGCAATTCTTCTTGCGAAAAAAGCGGTATATCTAAGCGTTTTACGCGCGATTTTACGGTGGACAAAAGCGAATACTCGTTCGTAGCGCCCAAAATTATTATAACGCCGGCGGGCGGTTCTTCAAGCGTTTTTAAAAGCTTGTTTTGCGCGGCGACGGTCATGCTCTCCGCAAAGTTAAGCACGAATGCCCTCCGTTCGTTTTCAAGCGGTTTTACGTAAGTTTGAGCGATTATCGCGTCAACGTCGGCGGTGAGTATTTTTTTTGCGCCCTCCGCAGGGTAAAACGATGCGTCCGCATAAGCGTTTTTGTCTATTAAACGGCACGTTCTGCACTCGTTGCAATATTCCGCCGCGTCGCACAGCGCGAGCTTACAAAACGCCTTGGTGTATTCGGGCAACGCAAGTTCGTCTGCACACGTAACCAAATACGCGTGCGAAAGCCTGCCCGCGCGCTTATCGCCCGCAATTATTTTAAACGCCGCCGTGTTTTTTATTAAATCAGACATAAAAAAAGATAAATAGAAATTATAAAAGTCCGCCTATAAGCCCGTTAACGGCACTTTCGGCGCAAAACAACGCGTTTTAAAAACGCTTTTACAACCGCCCTTTTTTGTGCTTACGCCGTAAACCGAACTTAAAAATTAAGCTATTACCCCGTTTACGGCGCTTGGATAAAAGTTGCTGTACGTTTCAAAAATATAGTTAACGAAAGATATAGATTCGTATTGCAAATCGAGCTGAGCGTTGCCGTAATCGAAAAGGCACATAATTATTCCGTCCGCGTTGGTAGAAAGCATTTCTTGCTTGCCGTTTTCGTCCGGCTCGGAATACGTCGCCTTAGAAAACAACTCGGTAATTGACTTTTCGCCGCCGCTGAGCTTACCTAAGTTAACCCCGCAAAGTTTATCTTTACTTTGGTCGTAATATCCTTGATAAGTTTGTTTTTCGCTATCGCTTTGCGCGGCCGATAAGCACTGCGCGTAGCGATGATAGGTAACGAACGCCTCGGGGTGCACGTTAATTATATTTTGTAAAATAAGCGCGTTGTTCCACACCGATTTTATGCGAGTAATTTCGTTTTTAACGCCCTCGGCGATTTTTTCTTGAGTGCGATAACGCGGATCGTTTTTCATACGCTTTTTAAAATACGCCTCTACGGCGCTTTCGTTAAGGGTATAACTATCGCCCTCGCCCGCAATCACGAAATTATTCGTTAGGCAATATTTTTTAGCCCGTTCGCAAAGTTCTGCGTAATCGCCTATGAAATTGCCGTAGCTATCCACGAAACTTCTAAAACGCGAAGTATTGTTTTTAATATCGCTTTCAAAATCCGAAATAATCAAAACGTCGCCCTCGCTTATAGAGGTAGCGGCTGAAATTATCGAACCGAAATAATCTTCGGTGAACTGCCGATAACCGAAATCTAGCACGTCGTATGAAAAAACGCCCTTTTTGCTAGCTTCGGCAATTACTTCGCCCTCGCTTTTGGATTTTGAAAAATCGCAATCGAAAACGTAAAAATCGAACTTTTGCCCCGCCGATATGCGCGGCTCGCCCATAGTGAACGCAAGCGTCCACACGAAGGCTATCGCCGCTATCATTATTAATATTTTAAGCCAATCGTAAGAGATAACCCTCGCCAAGCGGCTTTTAGTGATGCGACTATCCATTTTTCGGCTTAGTAGCTAACCTTATCGATTTTAACTTCGTAAGAGCAAGCGGGCGCTTCGACGGTAGTGGTATCGCCCGTCTTTTTGCCGAGAAGCGCTTTACCGATAGGCGATTCGTTAGAAATACGCTTAACTTTAATATCCGCCTCGGTAGTGCCTACTATTTCGAACTCGTATTGCTTAGAGTTTCTTAAATCGGTAAAAGCAACGCGCGCGCCTACGCTTACGGTATCTTTACGCGCGTTTACGGTTATAATTTCGGCAACTTTAAGTTTAGCTTCGATTTCGGCAATTTCGCCCTCTATTAAAGCTTGTTCGTTTTTAGCCGCGTCGTATTCGGCGTTTTCGGAAAGGTCGCCGAACTCGCGCGCGATTTTAATGCGCTCGGTTATTTCGGGGCGCTTTACCATTTTTAAAAATTCCAGCTTTTTTTCAAGCTCTAACTTGCCCTCTTCGGTAAGAATTACTTTTTCACTCATAATAATTTCTCCGTTTTTATTTATTTTTGTTTTTAATTTTAACGGCGTTACGCCGCTTAACGGCGCTTCGCGTTTTTATTTTTTTGGTTTAACTTAATAGTTTGCTTTAACTATTTTAATAATTTAACACGGCTTTAATTCTTCTAACGCCGCTAGAAGACGATTGTTCTTTAACTATTTTAAACTCGCCTAACTCGCCCGTGTGCTTTGCGTGCGGTCCGCCGCAAATTTCTTTGCTGTAAGAACCCATGGTATAAACCTTAACCTTATCGCCGTATTTACTTTCGAATAAGCCGATAGCGCCTTGCGCTTTTGCTTCTTCAACGGTCATTTCTTCCATGGTTACGGGAACGTCCGCCTTGATAGCCTCGTTAACGAGCTTTTCAACCTCGGCAATTTCTTCTTGCGTCATGGGGCGCGAGAAGTTAAAGTCGAACCTCAAACGCTCGGTGGTTATGTTTGAACCGCGTTGACTTACCGACGGATCTAAAACCTTGCGCAAAGCCGCTTGCATAAGGTGAGTTGCGGTGTGTAAACGCGCGGTAGCCTCGCCCGTATCGGCAAGCCCGCCCTTAAATTTTTGTTCGGCGCCCACCGCGGATTTTTTCTGGTGTTCGCTAAGCGCGGTATCGTAGCCCGCCTTATCTAACGTAAAGCCGCGTTCTTTAGCAAGCTCCTCGGTCATTTCTAAGGGGAAGCCGTAAGTTTCGTAAAGGCGGAATGCGGTTTTGCCGGGGAATACGTTGCCCGGAATATGGGTTACTACTTTATTAAATTCTTTCAAGCCCTCTTCGAGCGCTTTGCCGAACTTATTTTCTTCTTTGTTAAGCTCGTCGACGATTTTTGCCTCGTTTTGCTTTAATTCGGGGTATACGTCTTTATATTTTTCAACGTAGCAGCAAGCTATTTCCGAAAGCTTACCGTGCTCTAAACCGAGCATTTTGCCAAAGCGAACCGCTCTACGGATAAGTCTGCGCAAAATATAACCTTGGTCTACGTTAGAAGGCACTATTCCGCGATAATCGCCGAGCATAAACGTTGCGGTTCTTATATGGTCTAAAACTATTCTGAACGCGCGGGTATCTTCGGGATTTTCGCCGTATTTTTTACCGGTAAGCGCCTCTATTTTAGCGCGAGCGGCGGCGAACAAGTCGGTATCGTAAACGCTTTCAGCCCCGTTGATGGTGCAAAGCGTGCGCTCTAACCCCATGCCCGTATCGACATTCTTTTGGCTCAGTTTGCTATAAGTTCCGTCCTCGTTGCGATAGAACTGCATAAATACGTTGTTCCAAATTTCTAAAAATCTGCCGCAATCGCACGAAGGGTCGCAATTTTCGCCGCAAGGCGCAACGTCGCGCACGATGAACATTTCGGTGTCCGGCCCGCAAGGTCCGGTTTTACCGGCGATCCACCAGTTGTTCTTTTTGGGAAGATAATAAATGCGGTCCTCGGGAATGCCGCAATCTTTCCACACCTTAGCGCTGGCTTCGTCGCGCGGGGCGTCCTCGTCGCCCGCAAAAACGGTTACCGCAAGTTTTTCTACGGGGATAGCCAAATAATCCTCGCCCGTTAAAAACTCGTAGCTCCATTTTATAGCTTGCTCGTTAAAATAATCGCCGAGCGACCAGTTGC
>CAYZWD010000046.1:0-6829 GCA_964482115.1 uncultured Acidiphilium sp.
ACACGCAACCGGCGGTTTTGGAGACCGCTGCTCTACCGTTGAGCCACTCCCCTAAAAATTAGAACTTTTCAAAAAGCTCAATTATTATATAACAATATTTATTTTAAGTCAAACGAAAAATCGCGTTTTTTAATAAAAAGGAAATATTATGCTCAAAAAAATAGAAATTTGGACGGACGGCGCTTGCTCTTGTAACCCCGGACCGGGCGGCTGGGCTGCTATTTTACACTATAAGGGCGTTGAAAAAATTATAAGCGGCGGGCTGAACGATACCACTAATAACGTTATGGAACTTACCGCCGTTATCGAAGGACTCGCTGCGCTAAAAGAAAAATGCGACGTGAACTTATATAGCGATTCAGCCTACGTCGTTAACGCGATAAATCAAGGTTGGCTTAGCGGTTGGCAAGCTAACGGTTTTAAAACGGCGGATAAAAAGCCCGTAAAAAACCGCGAGCTATGGGAAAAATTATATTCGCTTTTATCCACTCAAAACGTTAATTTTATTAAGGTTAAAGGGCACGACGTAAACGAAAATAATAACCGCTGCGACGAGATTGCCCGCGCTGAAATTAAAAAACTTATAGATCAAGCCGATAACGTTTAAACTTAATTCACTTCGTTACCGAATATATTACCGTTAATAATAAAAAGCGACTTTTTATGCATTTTATTGCCCGAAAAGTCGTTTTTCTATTTAAGTTTGTTTAATATATTCAGCTTATGACCTTTATTCTTCAGCCTCGAACGAAGCGAATCCGTACGCGGGAATTTGTTCTAAATATAGTTTAATACAATTAGCAATTTTCGGTAGTAATAATAACTTTTGCTTCTCCGCTTAAACTAAACGCCTCGCCGCACGGAACGAAAAACGTATCGCCCACAATAAACGCGCGCTCGCCTATTTTTCCGCCGCCCGAAATTACGTTGATAACGGTAAACGAATTTTCGTTAAGCTCTGAATATTCGCCGCTTAAAACCACCTCACGGCACTTGAAATATTTGCACGCGGTAAGCAAACGGATTTTTCCGTTTGAGTTAGGCAAAGCAGCAAACTTGCTAGAACCCGTATTGTCTTTAAAAGCGGAAAAATTTATTACTTGAACCGCTTTATCAACGTGCAACTCGCGAAGGTTGCCGTTTTTATCGCGGCGCATATAGTCGTAAACGCGGTAAGTAACGTTACTGCTTTGCTGAACCTCGCAAATTAAGCACCCCGCCCCGATTGCGTGTACCGTGCCCGCCTCGATCAAAAAGCAATCGCCGCTTTTTACGGGTATAAAATTGAGTAATTCTTCGACCGTGCCGTTTGCTAAGCTAGCCAAGAACTCATCTTTTTCAACGTCACGCTTAAAACCGCAATATATTCCCGCGCCCTCGGTTGCTTCAATAACGTACCACACCTCGGTTTTACCGTTGTCGTTTTCGTATTTTTTGGCGAACTCGTCGGACGGGTGAACCTGAACGGATAATTTTTTAGCAGCGTCTATATATTTTATAAGCACGGGGAACTCTCCGCCACTTTTATTTACGGCGTTTTTATTTTTGCTTAAAAACTGCAAAAAATCGCAAGAATCGCCGTCTGTTTTAGAAACGCCGTCTTTGTGAACGGAAGCTTCCCAGCTTTCCGCAATAATACCTTCGCTTTTTCTTCCGAACAAAGTTTTAAGGCGCTCGCCCCCCCATAAATTGTCTTTTAATACGGGATTAAGTTTTATCATTACAACTCCTTATAAGTCGCCGCGCTAAAGCGTTATAACGGCGCGTAAAAAATATGCCGCGGCACGAGCTTTAACGCTTTATATTATACCACGGCTTTATTCTTTCGTCTTGTATTTTTTAGACACGTTTTTGCTTTTTTTAGACGTTTTTTTGCTTTTTTGGCTAAAAATAAGTTTATTTTTTGCCTATTTTAAATATTTTTTCAAATCGTTTACACGGTCTAACTTTTCCCACGGGAAATCGGGATTGCCGAAATGACCGTAAGCCGCGGTTTGCTTATAAATCGGGCGGCGTAAATCGAGAGTTTTTATTATCGAATAGGGGCGCAAATCGAATTCTTTTAAAATTATATCCGAAAGCTCTCCGTCCGAAATAACGCCCGTGCCCGCGGTGTTAACGAAAATGGATATGGGGCGCGCTACGCCTATCGCGTAAGAAACCTCTATGTGGCATTCTTTGGCAAGCCCCGCCGCCACGATATTTTTAGCTATGTAGCGCAGCATATACGAAGCGCTTCTGTCAACCTTAGTAGGGTCTTTACCCGAAAAAGCTCCGCCTCCGTGCGCGCAACTACCGCCGTAAGTATCCACTATTATTTTTCTGCCGGTAAGCCCGCTATCACCGTGAGGTCCGCCTATTTCGAACCTACCCGTGGGGTTAATATAAATTTTAGTGTTTTCGTCCATAAGCTCGGCGGGAACGGTAGCTTCGATTACAAGTTTTTTAATATCCGCGCGTAAGGTTTCTATATCTATTTTTTCGGAATGCTGAGCGGAAACTACTACCGCGTCTACCCTAACGGGCTTTCTTCCGTCGTATTCAACGGTAACTTGGGTTTTGCCGTCCGGGCGCAAATAATCGAGCAAGCCGCTCTTTCTTACCTCGGTAAGCCTCCTTGCAAGCTTATGGGCGAGCATTATGGGCGCAGGCATAAATTCGGAAGTTTCGTCCGTAGCGTATCCGAACATAAGCCCTTGATCGCCGGCGCCGAGAGTATCGGCAAGCTCTCCGCTTTGCCTATGTTCGACAGAATTATCAACGCCCAGCGCAATATCCGCGCTTTGTTCGTTTATAGAGGTTAAAACGGCGCAAGTATCGCAGTCGAACCCGTACTTTGCCCTATCGTAACCTATTTCGCGCACGGTTTCGCGAACTATGCGCTGAATATCTACGTAGCCCTCCGTGGTGATTTCGCCGGTAACAAAAACTAACCCCGTGGTAGCAATACATTCGCACGCAACGCGCGCGTTTTTATCTTGCCTTAAAATCTCGTCTAAAACCGCGTCTGAAATTTGGTCGCAAATTTTATCGGGATGCCCTTCGGTTACGCTTTCGCTCGTAAAAAACTTTTTCATATCTATATCGTCCTTAATAATTATTTGTGGTCGATCGTTATAACGTCTTTAATAAAACGCCTTTATATTATATATCTTTTAAAAACGGTTGTCAATCACAATTAAAAGTGATAAAATATATTTTGGAGAAAAAGCAAATGAAAATTCAACAAGCGCAGGATTTTACAGACGATTTACCCACCACGATTGGGCAAGCTTGCAATATTTGCCCGAACGCATGCAACGTTAACCGAAGCGCAAACCTTGGCAAGTGCGGCGAAGAAAACGTAATGCGTATAGCTAAATATTATTTACACCCTTTCGAAGAACCGTTTATTAGCGGAACTAACGGAAGCGGAACGGTGTTTTTTTCGGGTTGCAGTTTAAAATGCGTGTTTTGCCAAAACTACGAACTTTCACGCTCGGAGCGCGGAAAACAAATAACGCCCGCCGAGCTTGCCGATATTTTTTTGCAGCTAGAAAAACAAGGCGCGCATAACATTAATTTAGTTAATCCCACTCATTTTGCCCCGCTTATTTACGAGGCTGTAAAAATACGCAGACCGAACGTACCTATAGTTTACAACACGCACGGGTACGAAAGCGAGGCGTCGCTAAACGTAGCGCTTAAATTTGCAGACGTGTTTTTGCCCGACCTTAAATATTTTTCGTCTAAAACCTCGCTTAGATACAGCAAAACGCCAAATTATTTTCACGTGGCGAGCGAAGCGATTAAGCGCATGATGGAAGAGCGAAAAACAGTAATGGAAAACGGGCTTATGCAAAGCGGCGTTTGCGTTAGACACCTTATTTTGCCTTTAAACGTGTCGGATAGCCTTAACCTTTTGCAATGGTTTGCCGAAAACCAAAAAAACGACGCTTATTTTTCGCTTATGGCGCAATATACTCCGTTCGGCGAAATAAGTGATTATCCCGAGCTAAAACGCAAAATAACAAAGCGCGAATACGGCTTGGTTTGCGATAAACTTTTCGAGCTGAATATTAAAAACGCGATTATTCAGCAACGCGAATCCGCAAGCGAAACGTATATTCCTACGTGGGACTTTTAGCGTTTATCGGCATTGGCAATAGCTTTTTTAACGGCTTTAACGCAAAGGCTTTTGCTAGCTGACGGCGAGGCGAAACTAAGCCTTTCTATTAAAGAAAAGCCACCTTTTATTTTTTTTAACTTTCTTTTTTTCACGGTAATATTATTTTCTTTTATTTAAACTTTTATTCCGTGCGGAGGCAAAACATGGTAAAAATAGGTAACGACTGGGACGAGGTTTTAAGCGACCTTTTTTCGAGCGAGCTTTATTTAAAAATACGTGAATTTTTAAAAAAAGAATATTCCGAGCGTATTATTTACCCCGATATGCACGATATTTTTAACGCCTTTAAATACACGCCTTTTTCTAACGTAAAAGCCGTTATTTTAGGGCAAGACCCTTACCACGGCGAAGGGCAAGCGCATGGGTTGTGTTTTTCGGTTAAAGAAGGAGTGCCGTTGCCTCCCTCTTTAAACAATATCTATAAGGAAATTTATTCGGATTTAGGCATAAAAGAACCGAATTCTGGCTGTTTAACAAAATGGGCAAAGCAAGGCGTAATGTTACTGAACACTACGCTAACCGTAAGAGCAGGTGCGGCAAATTCGCACGCTTCTTGCGGCTGGCAAACTTTTACGGACGAAGTTATAAAACGGCTAGCTAGCAGAGAACAACCCATGGTATTTTTGCTTTGGGGCGCGAACGCCCGCGCTAAAAAAACTTTTATCGACGCGAAAAAACATTTGATTTTAGAATGCGCGCACCCATCACCCCTTTCGGCGTTCAACGGCTTTTTCGGTTGCAAGCATTTTTCTAAAACCAACGAATTTTTAATTAAAAACGGAATACAACCCGTAAATTGGGATTTAAACGATTAAAAACCATATAAAATCACGCAACCGTTCAACGAGAAAGCGCGTAGCCAAGCTTTTAAGCCTAGCCACGCGCTTTTTAAATTTAGTTTTTTAGCTAATTTAATTAAAGTCGCTTTAAACTTGCCGTTTTTAAAGCGCCAAAAAAATTTAGTTTTTTACTAAATCCGCATATCCGTCGATTGCGAGCTTTGCCGCACCGCAAATTCCCGCTTTATTGCCAAGCTCGGCAATAATCAAATCGACGGGGGCAAAGTCTGCGCCGCCGTAGGTATATTTATCCACGCGCTTTTTAAGCGGTTTTAAAAATACGTCGCCCGCGGCGCATATTCCGCCGCCCAAAACGAGCGCTTGAGGGTGGAACGCGTTGGTTATGTTCGCAAGCCCTTCCGATAAATAATAAATGTATTTTTTAACCACTTTAGCCGCGGTTTTATCGCCCTCGCGCACGGCTGCAAAAATAGCTATGCCGTCAACTTTTTCTTCGTCGCCGCCACATTTTTGCCACAAAAGCGAATTTTCGTCCTTTTTCATGGCGCGCTTGGCAAAACGTATTAAAGCGGTTGCCGAAGAATACGCCTCGAAACACCCGCGCCTACCGCAAGTACATTTTTCGCCGCCGACGCAAATAACCTCATGCCCGAGTTCCACACCCGCGCCCATGTTGCCCTCGAACAGCTTACCGCCCACCACGATGCCCGAACCTACGCCCGTGCCTAGGGTTATCATAATCATAGAGTCGTATTTTTTACCCGCGCCGCAAAAACATTCGCCCAAAGCGGCGGCGTTTGCGTCGTTGGTTATAAACACGGGCATTTCTACCTCTTTTTGAATTATTTCTTTTATAGGAACGTTATGCCAGTCCAGATTATTACTGTATACGACCTCTCCGTTTTTGCTGTTTATAAGACCGGGACAGCCTATGCCGACTGCAACCGGCGCGGCAGGAGATTCGCTGCAAACCGAACGGATAAGCCCTACTATATCGCTTATGACCTTTTCGGCACCACGGCGAGTTTTACACTTTTTTTCGGTTAAAATATCGCCTTTTTCATCAACCAACCCGACTTTAAGCCCGGTTCCGCCTATATCTACACCTACGTAATAATTCATACCTACACCCTTTTATGCGGAAAAAACCGCGTATTTTACGTCTATTATTTTATATGAAGATTATACGATATTCGCACCGTTTTTGCAAGTTTTATTACTAATCGTTGTAAAAAAAACGCGTTATTCGTAAAGTTCGGTAGAAAGATATCTATCGCCAGAATCGGGGAATAAAACCACTACGGTTTTACCCGCGTTTTCTTGCCGAGCGGCAACCTCCATTGCGGCTTTTAACGCCGCGCCCGAAGATATTCCCGCTAAAAACCCCTCGGTTTTGCCTATCATTCTGCCAAATTTTAACGCGTCGTCGTCGGAAACGGTAATAATCTCGTCGTAAACGGCGGTGTTCAATATTTGCGGAACGAACCCCGCGCCTATGCCTTGAATTTTATGCGAACCCTTAGCGCCGCTAGATAAAACGGGTGAACTTTCAGGTTCTACCGCTATAATTTTAACGCCGCTTATTTTTCTTTTTAAATATTCTCCTACCCCGGTTATAGTTCCGCCCGTACCTACGCCCGCAACGAAATAATCTACGTTGCCGCACGTGTCTTCAAAAATTTCAGGTCCGGTCGTAGCAAAATGCGCCGCGGGGTTAGCCGAGTTCGTAAACTGCCCCGCCAAAAATGAATTTTCGGTTTGGCTTGCAAGTTCGTTAGCTTTTGCAATAGCGCCGCTCATGCCAAGCGCGCCGTCCGTTAAAACCACTTCGGCGCCGTAAGCCCGCATAAGCTTAATTCTT
>CAYZWD010000047.1:0-6722 GCA_964482115.1 uncultured Acidiphilium sp.
TGGTTCGACGAAGAGCCGCCCAAAGACGTTTACGACGAATGCAAAATGCGGCTTTTAGATAAAAACGGCATAATGTTCGGCACGATGACGCCGCTTAAAGGCTTAACTTTTATTTACGACGAAATTTACCTAAACGCCAACGCCTCGCCTGAGGTGTGGTACGAGTTTATGGAGTGGGGAGATAACCCGTATTTAGATAAAAAAGAGGTAGCCGCGCTTACCGCAAGTTTGCCCGCGGACGTTTTGGAAAGCCGACGTTACGGTAAGTTCCGCGCCGAAAGCGGGCAGGTTTACGGTGAATTCGACGAAAACAAGCACGTTATCGAACCTTTTGAAATCCCCTTCGATTGGCAAGATAAACTTTCGATCGATCCGGGGCTTAACAATCCGCTTTCGTGCCATTTTTACGCGGTGGATTACGACGGCAATATTTACGTGGTGGCGGAACATTACGAAGCGGGCAAAACGGTAGAGTATCATGCGCAAAAAATCAACGAGCTGGCTAATTCGTTAAAATGGCACCGCCGCTCGGACGGAAAAATCGAGGCGCTTATCGATAGCGCCGCCAACCAAAAAACGCTGGCTTCTACCAGGAGCGTAACCGATTTGTTTTTCGAGCACGGCGTGGCGTGTAATCCCAAGGTTAACAAAGATAAGTTTGCCGGCATCGCGCGGGTTAAAGAGTATTTTGCCGCCGATAAAATACGCATATTCGCGGGGTGCGAAAATTTAATACGCGAGCTTAAAGGTTACCGTTGGGGTGAGGGCGACGTGCCCATAAAGCGCGACGACCACGCGCTGGACGAGCTTAGATATTACGTGATGACCGCGCCTAAACTAAAAGAAAAGCCCGCGGCTAAAAACTTGGTGCAGGCGGATAAAGAGCGCCGCATAAGGCGAATTCGCCGCGGCAAAGGGGGAGGCTTTGCAGAATGAAAAGGTTTATGCAAAAATACGCAAGGCGCTATTAAAACGCGCCTTGGGTTACGATACCAGCGAGGTCGTTGAAGAATACGCCAAAAACGACGACGACATGACCGTGGTAAGAAAAAAAATTACTACTAAAAACGTGCCGCCGGATATTTCCGCGGCAAAAATGCTGCTAGAGGATCTAGAAAGGGTTAAAAACGACTACGCCGATATGACCGACGAGCAGCTGGCAAAAGAACGCGAGCGTTTGCTCGGATTGATTAAGGAGAAAATGAAGAGTGAAAATTCTAAGTAATAACGCGCGAATCGTTTGTGAAATTAAGGGTTGCGATAACCCCGCAAAATATAAACTCGTGCTAGACGACAATTGCGAATATAGCGTTTGCCTTTGCGAAAAATGTTTAAACGAGTTTTACCGCGCCGCCGGCGAGGCGGTTAAAAAAGAGGAGGAAAAGCGTGCAAAAAAATTACGAGATTAACGGTTTAGGCAACCAAACGGTTAAAAAAACAAAAGTTCCGAAGGGTATAGGCAACAAGCTTAACGAAAAAGAAGTTTATCAAAAGCAGCTTGCCGCCGAGGTTACCGCCGATTTTGAAAAACGGCGCGAGGAGCGCAAAAGTTTAGAACGCTCGTGGAACTTAAACTTAAATTACCTAATGGGCAATCAATACGCAGAAATCAACCCGTGCGGGGAAATTTGCGAAGAGGAAAAAGACTATCGTTGGCAAGGTCGCAACGTATACAATCATATAGCGCCTATCGTCGAAACCAGAACTTCTAAGCTTTCGCGCGTGCGCCCCGTTATGTCCGTTCGCGCGGCTTCGGGTGAAGAGAACGACGTAAAAGCCGCCAAACTTGCGGGTATGCTGCTAAATTCCACGTTTTCGCGGCTAGAGATGGACGACGTTATTTACAAAGCCACGCTGTGGAGCGAAACGCTGGGCACTTCGTTTTATAAAGTGGTGTGGGATAACCAATCGGGCAAAAAAATAGGCGAAATTAACGGCTCGGAGATTTTTGAGGGCGACGTAAAAATTATAGCCGTTTCGCCCTTTGAAATTTATCCGGACAGCTTGTTTAAAGAAAGCGTTTCCGATTTAAAAAGCTTAATTCACGCAAAAAGCATGCACGTAGACGACGTTTTTAAGCTTTACGGTAAACGGTTAAAAGGGGGCGACGTAAACGTTTTCGGGTACGGCGAGCAACTCGGTTCTATCGGCGCCGTGGGCGTTAGCCGCGGAGTGGTGCACGATAACGTTTTGGTTTTAGAGCGTTACGAAGCGCCTAGCGAAAACTACCCCGAAGGCAGAGTGGTAACCGTAGGCGGCGGCGAACTTCTTGCCGTTAGCGATTTACCTTATATAAACGGCGAAAACGGGCGCAGAACTTTTCCGTTTATAAAGCAAACTTCAATAGACCAAGCCGGGTGTTTTTTCGGTGTGAGCGTTATCGATAGGGTTATACCTATTCAGCGCGCGTATAATGCCGTAAAAAACAGAAAACACGAATACTTGAACAGGCTTAGCATGGGCGTGGTTACCGTAGAAGACGGCTCGGTAGACGCCGACGCTTTGGTAGACGAGGGGTTATCGCCCGGCAAGGTTTTGGTTTATCGCCAAGGTTCTAATCCGCCTAGGTTTATGGCAAATTCCAGCGTTCCGCCCGATTTTTCTTACGAAGAAAGCAGGCTTGAACACGAGTTTATAAACGTTAGCGGCATAAGCGAATTTTCGCGAAATTCCGCAACTTTAGGGGAGAATATGAGCGGCGTAGCGCTAGAACTTATGATAGAGCAAGACGATACGCGGCTTGTAAATTCAGCCGAAAACATTCGCCATGCCGTGCGCGCGGCGGGCAAGCAAACCATAAGGTTGTTTAAGCAGTTTGCCACTCAAACGCGAATTATGCGGTGCTGCGGTAAGGGTGAAAGCGTTGAACTTTATTATTTTAACGCCAACGATTTAACCAGCGACGACGTGGTTTTCGATACCGAAAACGAACTTTCGTACACTCCCGCGCAAAAAAAGAACGCGATTTACGAAATGCTAAAACTCGGGCTTTTATCTGACGAAAACGGCGCGCTCAATCAGCGAACCAAGTCGAAGGTGTTAGAGCTTATAGGCTACGGCTCGCTTTCGGGCGCGCAAGATATTTCGCGCTTGCAAGCGGATAAAGCCGAGCGCGAAAATATAAGCATGAAGTCGGTTGACGTCGAAGTCGAAGAGTTCGACGATGACGCGATTCATTTAGACGAACACGTAAGGTTTTTGCTTACGGAAGATTTTTCAAAAAATAAAGCGTATAAGGCTCGCGTTGAAGAGCACGCAAAACTGCATAAATTGCGTTTAGCTCAATCGCCGCGGGCAATAACGGAGGAAATAAAATGAAAGTAGAAAAACAAGCGCTGGGCTGCGCGGCTAAAAAGCAAGGCGAGGGCGAAGGGCTTTCTTGCGAGCAATCGGTTTCGATAACGACGGAAAATTCCGTTGCCGAATCCCCCTCGTACGGCGAGTTTAAAAGCCTTGCCGAGCTTTTAAAAGCTTACCGCTCGCTTAGGTCGCAATTTACCAAACGCAGTCAGCGAATAAGCGAGCTTTTAAAAGAAAACCGCGAGCTTAAAGAACGATTATGCGCCGAGCAGAAAAATATCTGCTGCGCCGCCTACGAAAAAACCGATAACGGTATTTGCGGTAACTTAGCCGATGAACGATCGGATAACGTTACTAATGATATCGCTAAAGATACGGGTTCGTCGGCGCCGTTGGCGTGCCTAGGCGATACTGCCGCAGAAGATGAAACGGGGAACGCGAGCGGTATCGGGGGCGCTACGGCGCAAGAGTTCGAGCTCCCGCGCGACGAATACGCCGCCGAAGCCGAAAGGTTTTTGCGCGCTAATCCGTTCGCGTGCGCCTACGCTTGCGAAATAGCGGACGTAGCTGCAAAAAACGGCGATTTATCGCACGGGTTTTTAGAACGTGCGTTTATTACCGTTTTGGGTGAAAAGCTAAAAATCGCCGAACAAAACGCAACCTCTGCGGATAAAATTTACGAGGCTGCCGTTGCCAATAGTGAAGTTTACGGGCGCATAATAAAGCGCTATCTCGAGCAAATCGAAAAAAATCGCGGGGCAACGCTAATTTGTTCGGACGGGCTGCCCGCCTTAGCTCCGCCCGTCAAGCCAAAAAGCATAGAGGAAGCGGGGGCGTTCGCCGTTTCCGTGCTAAAGCACAAGGGCATAAAAATTTAACGCGTTACGTCTTAATTTAACGCGTAAGAACGCAAAACAAAAAAAAGGAGATATAATTTATGGTAACACTTTCAAGTGCGGATAACGCGCTTAAAAGCCTTTATTTAGGGGTAATTTCGCAACAGCTTAACACCGAGGTGAACCCTCTGCTTGCGCGCATAAAGCAAACCACGCAAGACGTATGGGGTAAAGAAATTCGAAGAGTAGCGCAGTACGGCATTAACGGCGGTATCGGCGCGGGCGACGAGTCGGGCGCGTTGCCCGCGCCGGGCGGCAACACTTACGATCAGTTCGTGTTAACGCTAAAAAACCTTTACGGCACAATCGAAATAAGCGATAAAGCCGTGCGCGCTTCTGAAAACAACGAAGGCGCGTTCGTAAACCTATTAAACGCCGAAATGGAAGGGTTGTTAAAAGCGTCTTCGTTCAACTTCGGCAGAATGCTTTTCGGCGACGGTTCGGGTATTTTGGCAACCGTGAAATCGATTGACGATAGCGGCGTAGTCACGTTCGACGGCGTTAAGAATTTAGTAGAGGGCATGATTGTAGATTTTTATAACGGCGCAGCCGTAAAAATCGGCAGCGCGGCGGGGCGTAAGGTAATTAAGGTAGATAGAAAAAACAAAAAGGTTACGTTCAGCGGCGAAAAACTTAGCTCTACCACCATACCTACGGCGTCGTTCGTGTGCATTCAAGGCTCTATGGGCTTAGAAATTACCGGACTTAAGAGTATATTTAAAGAAACGGGTAGTCTTTACGGCTTAGATAGATCTACCAGACCTTGGTTAGTGCCTTATATAAAAACGAGCGTCGGAGCTATTAGCGATACCGTAATACAAACCGCTATAGATAACGTTGAGGAAAATACGGGCAGCAGAATAAACTTTATAGTTTGCTCGTCCGGCGTTAAGCGCGCTTATCAATCATACCTCAACACCTATAAGAGAAATATAGATATTATGGATTTGCGCGGTGGTTATAAAGCGCTTTCTTACAACGGTATACCCGTCGTTTCGGATAGATTCTGCCCGGATAACACTATGTATTTGCTTAACACCGACGATTTCGTTTTGCATCAGCTTTGCGATTGGCAATGGTTGGAGGGCGAAAACGGTAAAATTTTAAGGCAAGTTTCGGGTAAGCCCGCGTATACAGCAACGCTCGTTAAATACGCGGATCTCGTTTGCACCAGACCGTGCGGTCAAGCTATGCTTTCGGGTATTACAGAGGCGTAATCGCGCGGTTTTGCAAAAAAGTTTTAAACTAATTATTTTAATCGTCTTTATTATCGGCGGGCGAAAATTCGCCCGCCGCATAAAAAGAAGGGGGTGAATTATGAGCATAAAGGTTAGCGACGTAATGCTCGTTTGCGCAAAACTTTTAAAAAACGAAGCGCTTGCCGCGGCAATAAGCGGCGAAAGAACGGTTAACGCAAACGGTCGGGTCGGTGCGGAAAATTCGGCAGATTCAACCGAAACGGCAGCTTCGTCTACCGCAACTGAAACGGCAGCTTCATCTACCGCAACCGAAACGGCAGCTTCGTCTACCGCAACCGAAAAAACGGCAGAAGAGCGCGAAGATATGCTCCGCGTTTACAATATGATTACCGAAGAGCTGTCTTGCGAGTATTTTCCGCTTTATCACGAGCAAACTTTAACCGCGCAAAACGGCAAAATCAAACTGTCGTCGTTAAAATATCCGCCCTTAAAAATTGTTTCCGTGCGCGAAGAAGCTAACGGCAACCCTATAAATTACGGGTTTAGCGGCGGGGCGATAACCGTAGAGAGTAAAAACGGCGTGGTAATAAAATACACTTACGCCGCGCAAGAGTCCGCCGAGACCGACGATTTTATTTTTACGCCCGCGCCGGGTAAGTTCGTGGTGGCTTACGGCATGGCGGCGCAGTTGTGCTTAGAAAACGGGCTTATCGGCGAGGCGGATATTTGGCAAAACAAATACGATTCGGCTATACGCGGCAGGGTTGCCGAGCGCAGAACGCTTAAAATAAAGCCGAGAAGGTGGTATTAATGTATTACGTGCATAATAAGGCTAACGGGGCAAGCAAGACCGCCTCGTATTACGTCCGCGATTTTTCGGGCGGGGTTGAAAGCGTAACGGACGAGCAAATTTTGCCGCTTGCCTACGCTGCCGAAAGCGAGAATTTTGCGGTAAAAAGCGGGGTTTTGTGCGATGCGGGCGGGGTAAAAGCCGCTAGTTCCGATATAGCCGAGCTACCGAGCGTAGCTTCTGCGGGTAAGGCACAAAAACTTTATTATTTTAAAACCTATAACCAAACTTCGGGCGTTTACCAAAACCGCTTACTCGCTTATTTAAACGACGGCTACGTTTATCAATCGGTGTGCGGGGCGGGCGCGCAGTTTGAAAAAATAGAGGAGCTAGATTTTGCGGGCGCGCCTAGCGCGGTAAGGTATACGTATAACGGCAAAAACGTAATTATTTTTTGCTATGGCGACAGCATGAAAATTTTCGACGGGCAAAACGTAGAAGTCGTGCAAAACGCGCCGTCCGTAACCTCTATGTGCA
>CAYZWD010000048.1:0-6617 GCA_964482115.1 uncultured Acidiphilium sp.
AACTAATCCGCGATTAGTGGTTTGGCGATTGCTCTCTAACCAGCTAACCCACTTGGCGCACGAGTTATACGCAAGTTTTAAAAAAGCTTCGTCGGGCGAAAGCGAATACGCGTCTAGGCAAAGCGAGCCGAACGAAACGCATTCTTGAATTTGACTGTAACCTATGGTATCTAGCCATACGTAGCACGGCAACTGCCCGTCTGCCCGCTGATGCGCGATAAACAACTTAATATAGTTTTTAGCAACTTGCGCCTCGCCCGTAAGCTTAGCCCACACTATTCCGTCGTATACGTGTTCTAGCCACACGCCGGGGTACGTATCCGAAATGTAAACCACGGGACCTTCGGAATCGACCACGTTTTTAATATGTAAAGTGCGCATTCTTTCTAAAATTTTAGCGCATTCTTGCCGTATTGATTGCTCGTTCATAAAACTCCCCTTTTTGGCGTTTTCGTTTTTTATGGTTAGTTCTTAATACTTTTTCGCGTTTTTCGATTGATTTTTATTAGTTTTTCAATTTTTTCCGCTCTAGTTTAAAGTTTTTTCACTAATGAATTTAAACAGCGCGCGGGTTAAAATTCCGCCCGCGATATTGCCCAAAACGTTAAAAAATAAAAACTTGACGACGCTTAACGAAACCTTGCCGCACACCGAAATATAAAACGCGTTAGCCACGCAGTGTTCGAACCCGCACAATACGAATACGCTTACGCCGAAAATTAAAGCCGCAAGCTTTAGCGCTCCGTTTTGCGCTTTGGAATAACCCTCCACGGCGAAATATATCAGCGCGTTGCAAAGCACGCTAAGCACAAACGTACTCAGCCACCCCCCCGCGAGTTTACCTTCGACTATAGGAGTAGCGACCGTTTTTAAACCCTCGCCGAGCCGCGTGGTGCAAAGCAGCAACGCAAGCGTCGCCGCGCCCACAAAGTTACCTATTAAAATTACGGCTAAGCGCAAAATATAAAAACGCCCGTTTTCTAGCGCGTAGCACAGCTTGCCCGTAAAAAGATTAAGCTTGAATAAGCACACGGCAAACAGCCCTATCGCAAAAAACAGCGCGCCCGCTATTTTGCTTTGAGCGGACAAAAACGCCGTGCCGCCCACGCCTATAAACGCGCCGGCTAGACCCGCGGATATAAAGTCTTTAAAAAGCCCTTTTATAACGCTCTGCGCGTTAGTTTTTTCCATATCGCCGCTTGCGTCATGGCGGTTTTTTACATTCGCATTTTCCATATTATTTTTTTTCTAGCTTAAAGTTTTTTATCGTTTTTATCGCAAAAAACGGCGGGCTTAGGCGGGGGATTGCCAAGGTTGGCGTATAAACAACACTCGATAGGTCCGTTAAACAATTTGCGCTTTTTATCCGCCTTTTTGCCAAACAACCGCTCGAAATTTTTAGCGGGAGTTAAAGTGTAAGCACTCCAATCGGGAAGAGATTTTACCATTTTGCCGTAATCGGTTAAAAGTTTTTCTACCTCGGCAACGTCGCTTAGCCGCTCGCCGTAAGGCGGGTTGGTTATTATAACGCCGTAACGCTTTTGCGACGAAAATTCGCGCATGTCGGCGCGCTGAAAATGAATATAATCGCTTACACCCGCAAGCTCGGCATGTTTTCTTGCAAGTTTTAACTGCTTTTCGTCGATATCGAACGCGTTCACGCGGAAATCTAGCTTTTTAACGCCGTCGTAGGCTTGTTTTTTAATAGCCTCGAACGCCGAAAAATCAAGTTTTTGCCAATGCAAAAAGTCGAAATCGCGCATGCCGCCGCTAGGCATATTCAAAGCGTAAAGGCACGCTTCTATAGCGATAGTGCCGCTACCGCAAAACGGATCGGCTAGCTGCCTCGACGGATTCCACACCGAAAGCGAAATTATAGCGCTTGCAAGAGTTTCTTTTAAAGGAGCTTCGCCAACCAAGCCGCGATAGCCGCGCCTGTGTAACCCCGCGCCCGAAGTATCCAGCGAAACCACGGCTACGTCATGCAAAACCGAAATTTCTATTTTATAGCGCGCGCCGCTTTCGGTAAGAGTGTTTTTATAAACGCTTAAAAGCCTTTCGCAAACGGCTTTTTTTGCTATGCTTTGCGTTACGGAAAGGGCGTGAATTTTGCTTTCTACGCACTTTGCCTCGGTTATTATTTTTGCGTCGCGCGGCAAAAATTTTTCCCACTCGATAGCGCTAACACCCTCGAAAAGCTCGTCGAAATCGCTCGCCTTAAACCGCGCAAGCTCAATAAAAACTCTGTTTGCCGAACGCAATAAAAGGTTGCATTTGCAAACGTCTTTTTCGTCACCCTCGAAGGTTATTCGCCCGTTAACGGCGGGCAAGTCGCCGTAGCCAAGCCTATAAAGCTCGCGTTTTACGGCAAGCTCTACGCCCGCCGCAGCCGATACGGATATTTTCATGTCACACCGCCTTTTAGCGTTTTTTGCTTATTTTCGCTTTTTCCTTGTATTATCGTTCGCTAAAATTACGCTTAATTGCTCTTCTTAACTAATTGCAAATAAAAGCGTTTTCGATATAATTCACCTTTTCGCCGCTAGGACCGAAAACCTCGGCTACGTCGAACCGCACGAAATAATCGCGGTATTCGGGGTGAATGAGTAAATAAAATTCGGCAAGCTTAACGTAGCGCCTGCGCTTTTGCGCGCCGACTGCCTCCGCCGGTCTGCCGAACTCGTTGCCCGTTCGCGTTTTAACCTCTACGAAAACCAAAAGTTTGCCGTTTTTTGCAACTAAGTCAGCCTCGCCCGACTTGGTTTTATAGTTCTTTTCTAAAATTTGATAGCCTTTTGCTATTAAAACCTGCTCTGCGATTAATTCGCCTTTTCCGCCCAAAAGTTTTTTATAAAACTGCGACGGTGAATTTTGCATGGTCCTTTCTCCTTTATGGCGTTTATATGCGCGCTAGTGCCGTAACCTTTGTTTTTTTCGAATAAATAATCGGGATATTGCACGGCGTATTCGTCCATGAGTTTATCGCGGTAAACCTTTGCCACAATCGAGGCGCACCCTATCGAATAAGAAAGCGCGTCGCCTTTAATTATCGAAACGCATTCAGCGCCGCCGCAATCGATTTTTAGCGCGTCTACCAGCACGGCGTTCGGGCGGAGTTTTAGCCCGCTAACGCATTGAGCCATGCATTTTTTAGTTGCCTCTAAAATATTGATTTTATCTATTTCTTCGGGCTCTATGCGGCAAACGCAAACGCAAAGCGCCTTTTTTAAAATTTGCTCGTTTAACGCCTCGCGCTTTTTTATAGAGAGTTTTTTGCTGTCGTCTACCCCGTCGATAATATCGTCGGCGGCTAGCGGCATTATAACCGCGGCGCACACCACGGGCCCGGCAAGCGGACCTCTGCCAACTTCGTCTACCCCGGCGATAAGTTCTATGCCGCGCGCTTGCAAAGCGCGCTCGTAAGCGAGCTTATCGTTTTTTTGCGCCAAGCAATCCATTAAAATTTGCCCGCCGCATTCAGCTTGTTTTTTCATTGAAATGTTCGATAATCGACCTATAGACCGACTTTTCCCTCCAAACAAATTTTACCGATGCGGCATTTTCTAAAATCGTCTATAACGGATTTACCCGCCCGCTCGTAATCGAAATCGCCGCCTTTTAATAAAAATCCGCGGCGTTTGCAAATGCCTTCGTAAACCTCTAAAGGCTGTTTATCTTGCACGGAAACGCCGTATTTTTGCTCTAATAAATCGGGGCTGATTTTAATAAGCTCGCCAAGCAAGCTTAAGCACAGCTCGCTTTGATCTAAAAGCGAATCGTTTAAACACCCTATATACGCAAGGTGCAAAGCTAAATCGTTATTTTTTATAGAAGGCGGCATAGTGCCGGGGGTATCCAGCAGTTCTAATCCGTCTAGCCTAATCCACTGTTTGCCGCGGGTAACTCCCGCTTTATCGCCCGTTGCCGCTACCTTTTTGCCGCTTAAACAGTTGATTACGGTAGATTTGCCCGTATTAGGCACGCCCACGACCATCGCGCGCAAAACCTTGTTCACGCCCTTTTGCGCGTAGCGTTCTAGTTTTTGCTTATTCAGTTCTTTAAAAGCGCTTAAAACGTTTTTGCACCCGCGCGACTCCGCACCCACGGTGTACACCGTTTTTTTGCCCAGTTTTTCGAACTTAGAAATTAAAAAGTCGCGATCGCTTTCGCTGATTAAATCGCTTTTATTAAGCAAATATAAAATCGGTTTATTCAAAAAAAGCTTTTCGAGCGCGGCGTTTTCGCACGCAAAAGGCGCGCGCGCGTCTAAAACGAAAATAATTCCGTCAACCAACTTAACGTTATCTTCCATCATGCGCATGGCTTTGGTCATATGCCCGGGAAACCATTGAATTTTTTGTAAATCCATTTATTCCTCCTTGCCGCCGCCCGCGTTTTTATTAGCTTTTTGGGTTGACTTAGCGCTTGACTTTACTTTTGCACTCTTACTGGTTTTTGCGATTTTTTCGCTTGATTTTTCGCCGTCAAAAGCCGATTCCGCGGCGTTTTTTGCCGCAAGCTCGCGCTTTAAAAGCTTTTGTTTTTGCTTCAGTTTTTGCTGTTTTTTGCGTTCGGATTCTTGCGCGCGCAAATATTTACGCCATAAATCGGGGCGTTTTTTCTGCGTTAGTTCTTCGGCTTGGGCTTTCCGCCACTCGTCAACCTTAGCGTGATTGCCCGAAAGCAAAACCTGCGGCACCGAATTACCGTTAAAGGTTTGCGGGCGTGTGTATTGCGGATATTCGAGTAAATAGCCCGTAAAACTTTCGTCGCACAAACTGCCCTCCGCAAGCACCCCCTCCACGTAGCGGCAAAGCGCGTCCGTTATAACCATCGCGGGCAGTTCGCCGCCCGTTAAAACGTAGTCGCCGATAGAAATTTCGTCATCGATATACTCGTCTAGCACGCGCTGATCGACGCCCTCGTAGTGCCCGCACAAAATAATTAAACGCTCGCGCGATAAAAGTTTTTTTATATGTTTTTGCTCGAACCGCCTACCTTTTGGTGAAGTGTAAATTCTAAGCGCCTCGTGATTGGGATCGATATTTTCGATTGCGGAAGCTATGGGCTGCGGGAGCATTAGCATACCCGCGCCGCCCCCGAAGGGATAATCGTCGCACTTTTTATGCTTATCAAGCGTGTAATCGCGTATATCGTGCACGTTAATCTGTACTTTTTGTTTTTTTGTAGCTCTGCCAATTATGCTTTCGGAAAGCGGGGCGAACATTTCGGGGAATAAGGTTAAAATGTCTATTCGCACGCGATAACCTCCCTCAAAAAGACTTCTTTATCCACGGTAACGCGGCAATTTTCAACGTCGAAACACGCGTTAAGCTCTTTAATTAAGGGGAACAAGCTTTTTTCGCCCGAATTCTCAACGTAATAAATATCCACCCTGCCCGATAAAATTTGAGTAATTTCGCCAACCCTAGTGCCGTCGCTTAAAAACAGCGAGCAGCCTATAACGTCGCTAATAAAAAACCTGCCCTCTTTGCGAACGACCTCGTTTTTATCGGCGTAAACTTGTTTTCCGCGCAAAAGTTCGGCGGCGTTTCTGTCCGCAACGCCTTTAAGTAGCACAAAAACGCCCTTATCTTCGCGCATTTTTAGCACTTGATAACGGACGCCTTCTATTATAACTTCTTTTAAATTTTTAACGGCAAAAAAACCGTCGGTGAAGTTTTTCATTTTAACCTCGCCGCGGATTCCTTGCGGTTTTAAAATTTCACCGATAAGCAGCAGTTGCATATAACTCTCCTCCGGCGATATAAAGCAAAGGGCTTGCAAAAAGAGTTTTTGCACCCGTTGCGTAAAGCGCTAACGCTTATTTCGCCTCGCTTTTTTCTTTGATGTCTATATTATATCTCTTGCCGCTCTTAGCCGAAGCAGACTTTACGAGCGTGCGCATTGCCTTTGCAATTTTGCCTTGCCTGCCTATTACCTTGCCCATGTCGTCTTCTCCAAGAAGAATGGTAACGTTTACGGTATTGCCTTTTTCTTCAACGACGTATTCCGCGTCGGCGGGGTTTTCGGCAAAAGTACCCACTATATACTTAATTAAATCTAACATTTTTCGCTCCGAATTATTAATTTCGCTCCGAATTGTTAAAGCTTTTTTCGCTTTTGCGCATTCAAGCTTTTTGCGCCGAGCCTTAAGCGCTTTATGCGCCGAGCCTTTGCGTTTTTATTAGTTTTCGTTATTTATTTTAAGCGGCGTTAAATGCGTTTTTTTGCGCGAAACACGCGTTAACCGACCTATAGCCGCACTTTTTAGTAAAAAAGCTTTGCGGCGTTTTTTATTTTTTGCCGCCGCAAAGCGGTTTTTTCGCTAACAAAAATTAGCGATACGCCTTAACTATTAACCCTTCTTCTTTTTAGGATTGGTTTTTGCAGGCGAAAGCTTTGCGGACTTTTCCATAGCGCCCGCGTTAACCAAAAGCGACTTAACCGTTTCGGTGGGTTGAACGCCTTTAGCAAGCCAATCTTTAGCTTTTTCAACGTCGATAACCACTTCTGCGGGATTAGTAGTGGGGTTGTAGTGCCCGACTTTATCGATATAAGCGCCGTCGCGCGCAACGCGCGAATCAACGACTACGATACGATAAAAAGGACTCTTT
>CAYZWD010000049.1:0-6610 GCA_964482115.1 uncultured Acidiphilium sp.
CCACTATCCCCTGCTTTGCGGCGGTTGCCACGGCTAAGTCCGAATTGCAAAACAAAAAGAGCTATCGTTGGACGCTCTTATTCTGGTTGGTTGCTTCTTATATAGTTGCCGCCGCAGTTTACACGATAGGTTCGTGGTGGTGGACGGCGTTCGTTTGGGCAGCCGCAGCCGCACTGGTTGCCGCGGTTATAGTAACCCGTAACAAAAACGCCGCAAGAGCTTAAAACGGGTTTTACCCCGCGTAGCTTTAACGGTTAAAAATTTTAAAACGAGGAGCATTTAATTATGGGACCTTTAGAAATCATTTTAATAATCGCTTGCGCCGCGGTGGTAATTGGCGTGGCGGTAAGCTACGTTATTAAGCGCAAGCAAGGCAAAACGGGCTGCGATTGCGGCGAATGCGGCGGTAATTGCGCATGTTGCGCCGCGGCTAAAGCAGCCGCACTAAAATCGCGTAAAGAAAACGACGAATAACAGATTTTCTTTACGACTATATTAAAAAGTTAACCTCCTATAGCAATAAAAAGCGGAACGCGTATCGGGCAAAATATGCGTTCCGTTTTTTGTTTTTCGGTTTTAATTATAAACTAAAAATGAAAGTAAACACTTGAATTTTTTAAATCGTTTTTACTTTCGAGAGCCTTTTTTATGAATATAAAAGCTTTTTTCGTAAAATGCAAATTTTCGTTTGTACAAAAACGTTTTTTACTGTATAATATGCTTGCGAGCGCAGAAAACGAAGATCAGCTCGCCAAGGGATTATTATGAATACCAAGGAATATTTGAAATATTGCAAACAAGTCGGTGCGGAAGGCTGCGTTTTACTTGAAAACGACGGCGTTTTGCCGCTTATAAAAACCGATAAAGTTGCCGTTTTCGGGCGCGAACAGTTCGAATATATAAAAAGCGGCTCGGGTTCGGGCGGAAACGTTCAATGCGAATACGTTACCGATATAAATACGTGCTTGCACGGTAAAATTCTTTTAGACGAAGAAGTTGAAAATTTTTATAAAGCGTTTATAAAAGACAACCCGCGCGACGTTGGCGACGGCTGGGCTATACCACCCGTTCAAAAACAACCGATTTTAAGCGAATCGTTCGTAAAATCGGCGGCGGCGCGTTGCGACAAAGCCCTTATAGTTATAAGCCGAATTTTTGGCGAAGGCTTCGATATGCACGTTAAAAAGGGCGAATATTTGCTTACCGACGAAGAAGAAAACGCGCTTGAACTTATCACTAAGCATTTTAAACGCGTTGCCGTGGTAGTAAACAGCGGCAATCTTATAGACTTAAGATGGGTTAAAAAATATAACGTCGGCGGGTTAATGCTCGTTTGGCAAGGCGGGCAAGAAGGCGGAGCGGCGGCGGCAGCCGCGCTTACCGGCGAAATACCGCCTTCGGGCAAAATGCCCTCTTCCTCCGCAGATATTACCGCTTACGACGCTATACCTTTCGGCGACCAAATCCGCAACTTCCACGAAGAGGATATTTACGTAGGATACAGATACCTTTTAACCTTTTGCCCCGAAAAAATTATTTATCCGTTCGGCTACGGCTTGACCTACACTACTTTCGATATTAAAACCACCGCGTTCAGCACGCAAAACGGTAAAATATCCGTTAGCGTAAGGGTTAAAAATACGGGCGAACGCAGCAGTAAACAAGTCGTAGAAATTTATTTTTCCGCCCCGCAAGGCAAGCTTGGCAAGCCCGCGAAAGAACTTTTGGCGTTCAAAAAAACGCGCGAACTTGCGCCTAGCGAAGAACAAACGCTAAGCTTTGAAATAGACGCTACCAAAATGAACGCGTTCGACGATAAAAACGCGTGCGGCTTCGGCAGAGCGTTCGTTTTGGAAAGCGGCGATTACGATATTTACGCGGGAACGGACTGCGTTAACTGCAAAACCGTCGGCACTTACGTTCAAAACGGCGACCTTTGCGTTTTAAAAACGAGCGACGCTTTGCACCCGACTATCGGATTTAATCGGTTGACTCCCAGCGGCAGAGAGACCGTTGAGGCTTACGACTGCGCTCTACCCGAGCCAAACGCAACCGAAATAAAATACGTTGGCGACAAAGGTTTAACCTTGCAAAACGTTGCGGCGGGCGTTTGCACTATCGAAGAGTTTATAGCTCAACTCCCCCCCGAGCAGCTTGCGTGCTTGGTTAGAGGCGAGGGCTGGGGAAGCTCTAAGGCGAGCGTCGCGGGTTCTGCAAGCGTTATGGGCGGCGTTTCCGACTTTTTAAAGGCGCACGGCGTGCCTATCGCTACGCTTTGCGACGGACCTTCGGGCCCGAGAACGACCGACGGCACTACCTTCGTTTGCGTGCCCTCCGGTATGCTTATAGCCTCCACGTGGGACGTAGACGTTATTAAAAACGTATTTTACGGCTTTGCCGACGAGCTTGCCGCTAGCGGAATAGACGTTATTTTAGCGCCCGGCGTAAACATTCACCGCCACCCCTGCGGCGGCAGAAACTTTGAATATTTTTCCGAAGACCCGCTTTTGGCGGGTAACTTTGCAGGCGTGATTTGCAAGTATTTTTACGATAAAGGCATTTTGGCAACTCCCAAGCATTTTGCGGTAAACAGCCAAGAAACTCAGCGCGACGGCGAAGACGAGGTTTTAAGCGAACGCGCTCTGCGTGAAATATTCTTAAAGCCGTTCGAAATAGCCGTGCGCGATAAAAACGTGCACTGCATAATGACTTCTTATAACCGCGTAAACGGCACTTCGGCATGCGCAAACGTTTGGCTTACGGACGCTATTTTGCGCCGCGAATGGGGCTACGACGGCTTAGTTATGACGGACTGGTGGGCGCGCGCGGATAACCACGAAGACGGAAGTTTTTCAATTAAAAACGTTGCGCAAATGGTTAAAGCGCAAAACGACGCGTTTATGGTCGTAACCGACGCCGTCGCCGGCGACGACAACGTGCTTAGCGAGCTTAAACAAGGCAAACTTACGCTAGCCGAGCTTCAACGCTCTGCAAAACGAATGCTAGAATGCGTTATGAAAACGCTAGCGTTTAAAGATTTTGGCAAAAGAGTGGTTAATACCGACGAGGTTATGTATACCGTTCCGGTTGAAAACAACGAGTTTAAGTCGTCTTGCGAGGGTAAAATTAACGCAGAGGCGGTTTATTCGACCAAAGGCGACGGCTTGGAACAATTCAGCGTTAGCGTTTGCCTAGACGGAGTTAAACAAACGGCGTTTACCGTTCAGCAAACGGGCGGCGCGCAAAAAACGGCAAGATTTTCAATTTCCGTACCCTCGCACCACATGCTAATTTCTTTTAGCGATAACGTTACCGTTTATGCCGTTCGCATTTTCAAAAGCTAAGTTCGGCGAGTTTATCGGCCTAACAAACAATTTGCGCAATTTAGCTAACGGTTAAATGCGGCGCAAAACTATAAAAAAATTTTTTAAACTTACTTAAAACGAAAAAATACTAATAATCAAAAAAAGGAATTGTTTATGCTTAAAAAATATTACGAGGCAGATAAGAGCTACGGGTTGCAAAAACCGCGGGCGTATTACGTTCCGTTTGAAAAAAACGCGCGCCCCTCGCGCGAGCGTGAGGACAGCAAGCGCTTTTTATCGCTTAACGGGGCGTGGAAAATCACCGCGTACGACAGCGTTACTTCAGCCGACGGATTTTGGGAAAAGGAGGGCGAAAAACGCATAACCGTGCCCTCTTGCGTGCAATATTTCGGCTACGATTATTTTCAGTATACCAACGTGCGCTACCCCTTTCCGTTCGATCCGCCGCGCGTGCCTACAAAAAACCCCGCCTATCACTATTCGCGCAAGTTCAGCTACAGCAAAAACGGCGAAAAAGCGTATATAGTTTTCGAGGGGGTAGATTCGTGCTTTTATTTATACGTTAACGGCAATTTCGTCGGATTTTCGCAAATTTCGCATAGAATTTCAGAATTCGATATAACCGAACACCTTATCGACGGCGAAAACAAAATTGACGTTTTAGTGCTTAAATTTTGCTTCGGCAATTATTTAGAAGACCAAGATAAATGGCGTTTTACGGGCATTTTCCGCGACGTGTATATTTTGCGCAGACCTAAAAAACACTTAACCGATTTTAAAATTGAAACGGGAATTACGGGCAAAAACGGCTTTATTTCTTTTATAAACAAAAGCGAAGAAAGCGCGCTGGTTGAAGTCGGCGAGCAAAGCGCGGAGGTTAAGGGCGGCGAAACCCACCGCTTTATTATAGAAAATCCGCGGCTTTGGAGTGCCGAAACGCCCGAACTTTACGATGTTACTATTACCTCCGGCGAAGAAAAAATATTCTTGCGCGCGGGCATAAAAACCTCCCGCGTGAAAAACGGCGTTTTCTTGTTAAACGGCAAGCCCGTTAAACTTTTCGGCGTTAACCGCCACGATTTTCACCCCGAAAAAGGCGCGGCGGTAAGCAAGCAAGATATGCTTAACGATATCCTTTTAATGAAATCGCTAAACGTGAACGCGCTAAGAACTTCGCACTACCCCGCCTCGCCCTTGCTTTATGAAATGTGCGACGAATACGGGCTTTACGTTATGAGCGAAACCGACCTCGAAACCCACGGATGCGCGGACCACGGCAACCCGCAACCCACTCAAGACGACTTTTTTGCCGATTATTCCACTATCGCCGAGGACGAACGCTTTTTAAACGCTATTTTAGAGCGCCAAACTTGCAACGTCGAAGAACATAAAAACTACGCTTGCGTTGTAATTTGGTCGTTAGGGAACGAATCCGGCTGGGGCAAAAATATTGTTGCCGCGGCAAAACACGTTAAATCGCTTAGCGATTTGCCAATTCATTACGAAAATCTAGACTGCCGCGATAGGCGAGTTTACGGCGACGACGCGTATTATTCAGCCCCATTAGATATGGTTAGCCGCATGTACGCGGGCGTGGACTTTATTAAAAACGAATTTTTAAAAGACAAGCGCGAAACACGCCCCTTGGTTTTGTGCGAATACGCGCACGCTATGGGCAACGGCCCGGGAGGATTTAAAGATTACCTCGAAGCGTTTGAAAGCTCTAACAAGGTTATGGGCGGCTTCGTTTGGGAATGGGCTGATCACGGCGTTAGCTACGGCGGTAAAACTCAACGCTACGGCGGCGATTTCGGCGAGTTCGAGCACGACTCCAATTTCTGCATGGACGGAATAGTTTTGGCTAACCGCGATTTTAAACCCGCTACTCTTTCGATGAAAAAGGCCTATCAGCCGCTTAAATTTACCAAAACTAGCGAAGGGTTTACGGTTTTTAACAAAAACTTTTTTGCACCCGCCGCAGGCGAGCTTTTAATTAAAACCGAGCAAGGAGAACAAAAATTAGCGGTGGCTATAGAGCCGCGCAAACAAATTTCCGTTAGCGTTGACAGCCCCGTTTTAACCGTGCAATACTTCGAGGGCGAAAACGAACGCGCACGCGAACAGCTCGGCTATACGGCTAAAAAAGCCGATAACGCCGCCGAAAACGCTTGCGTTAAGCCGATAATAACGCAAAACGGCAATAAAATTGCGGTCTGCGCGGGCGGCGTAGATTTCGTTTTGGATAGCGACTGCGGCGAAATAATCTCCGTTAAGTTCGGCGGGCAAGAAATTAACGGCGTGCACTTGAATTTATGGCGCGCCCCCACCGATAACGACAAAAATCAAAAAAATAAGTGGTATTGGCTGTTTTTAAAGCAAGCTAAACCCAACGTTATTAAGCACGTTTTGCACGAAAACGGAGTTGATTTTAGCGTTTTGATAGGCTCTAACGCGCGTAAGCCGCTGTTTTCAGCCGAGCTTAGCTACCGCTTTATTAACGGCGGCGTTAAAATAGGCGTTAAATATAAACAACTGCACGATAATTATTACGATTATTTGCCACGTTTCGGCTTTGTTATAGAGGCGGATAAAAGCTTTAATAAACTAAAATATTGCGCTTACGGGCCGCAAGAAACTTATAGCGACACTTACGATTTCGCGTTCAAGGGCGAATACGAGGGAATGGTTGAAAACGAATATTTCCACTACCCCAAACCGCAAGACGGCGGAAGCCACTATTTAGCCGACTACGCGCAAATTTCAAACGGTAAAAACGTTATTTACGCCGAGGGAATGCAATCGTTCGGCGCGCTGCCTTACAGCGCAAGCGAGTTAGAAAGCACATCGCACGACGACGAGTTGCCCGCCCCCTCCGCCACCTATTTTTGCCTAGACCTTTGCATGAGCGGTTTAGGCTCTAACTCGTGCGGACCTATACCGCTTACGCAATATCGAGTTCCTAAAAACGGCAAAGGCGAAATTATTATTAAGTTTAAATAAAATTTAGCGGCTTTAAAAATTTTTAGCCCCGCTTGGTTAAAACCGAGCGGGGCTTTTTTATTAGCGTTTATTTTGTTTTAATCAACGGACGAAAAGCCCGTTTTTTAAGCGAAAGTGCCGATAATCGACTTATAGGCGGACTTTTACTCTTTCTTTAGGCGATTTACTTACCGCTAAAATTACTGCATTAAGCGAACGAAGAACGCCGTCATTGCCTTTTCGGCATCGGTCGCTTTGCATTTTGTTCGACGTAAACAAAATAAACTCTTACCGCAAAGCGACCG
>CAYZWD010000050.1:0-6538 GCA_964482115.1 uncultured Acidiphilium sp.
GTAATATGGGATTACCCGGAGCGCAAGGTCCGCAAGGTCCTCAAGGTCCGCAAGGGCAACCCGGTCCGCAAGGCGCTACGGGCGCAACCGGCGCAACGGGCGCAACCGGAGCTACGGGAGCGCAAGGCCCTATAGGCTCTAGCCTTATAGCCGAACTTTCTAATGCAGACGCCACGGTGGCGGCTAGTACTCCTATTACCCTAACCCAACTTTACAACAATCAAAGCGGGGTTACGCTTAACGACCCCGCCACCTCGCTAACGTTAGAAGTCGGGACTTACGTTATAGGCTACTACGCAAGCGTAAGCGGCGGCACGGATAACGTCGCGCTAGCCTACTATTTAAACGACGCCGAACTTGCGCAAACGGTATCAGCTCAGTCTGCAGCGGCGGCGAGCGATTCGGTAAGCTTATCCGCGCGGCACGTTATAACGCTAACGGCTAACGGCGCGCTCGAACTAAGAAATATAAACGCAAGCGAACTTTCCATTGTTAAACTTAACGTTATTATTACAAAAATAGCTTAGGGGTAGCGAAACGCCGTTAAACGAGTATTTACTAAGGAAAAAAACTCTTTAATTGTTAAACCTAAAAATTGCGGCGCGGCAAAAAAACTTGCCCGCCGCTTTTTTGAGTTTTTTTTTTAGCTTTTCAGTTTACTGTTTTTAATTAGCCGTTTTTTAATTTGCTATTTTTCAGTTAGCTATTTTTTGCTTAATTTCGGCAAGGATTTTACTTTCTAACCGCGAAATTTGCACTTGCGAAACGCCTAGCGCCTTTGCCGTTTCAGCCTGAGTTTTATCGCGAAAAAAACGCAATAAAATTATTTTTTTAGATCGTACGTCTAGCGTTTCTATAACGGCGCGCAGCATTATTTTATCTACCATTTTTTCCTCTTCGTCGGGTGAGGAAATTTTATCTAAAAGTTCTAAAGAGCCGTCGTCGTCATCTTGCTTTTCGTATATAGAAAGCGGCATTTTTGCAGAGTCTAACGCCAAAACCACGTCCGACTTATCCATGCAAAGCGCAAAAGACAATTCGTCTATCGAAGGTTCTTCGCCGCCGTGCTCGAATTTGTATTTTTCGATATATTTGTTTATTTCTAAGCGCTGACTTTTAATCGCGCGCGAAACTTTAATAATTCCGTCGTCGCGCATAAAACGCTTGATCTCGCCTATTATCATCGGCACTAGATAAGTAGAAAAACGCACGTTAAACCCCTCGTCGAAGTTATTTATAGCCTTCATAAAGCCCACGCACGCTATTTGGTAAAGGTCGTCGTAAGGCTCGCCCTTGTTTTTAAAGCGCTTTAAAATACATTTTATTAAGTTTTCGTTTTCGGCAACCAAAGTGCCCTTTGCGGCTATATCGCCGCGTTTCGCTTTTTCTAGCAAGGCGACAGTTTGTTCGTGCGTTAGCATTTTTCACCTAAGAGGCGCGGCGCAGATTTTTCGTCATGCAAACGGTAGTTCCGCGGTTTAACTCCGAACTCACGTTAAGCGTATCCATAAAGGTGCGCATTATCGTAAAGCCCATGCCGGCCCTATCTTCTAAGGGCTTGCCGGTGTAAAACGGGGTTAAAACCTGCTCTAAGTTAGAAATACCTACGCCGTCGTCGGAAATTTTTATATGTACGGTGCAGTCGCCGTCTATATAGCATTCCATGGTTATCTGCCCGCCACCGTCCGGATAGCCGTGAACAACGCAATTGGTTACAGCTTCCGAAACAGCCGTTTTTACGTCCGTAAGCGTTTCTACCGTCGGATCCAGCGACATTATAAAACCCGCAATGACCGTTCTTGCAAACTGTTCGTTTTGCGAAAGAGAATCAAATTTTATGCACATTTTGTTTTTCATTGTTTTCTCCGTTATTATAAGCGATTTTTTGCTTTTTGCAGTTTGCGCTTAATTTTTATAGCTTGGGGATTAGGGAATATATTCCGCCGGCTGAAAATACTTTATCCGCCGAAAACGATGGGTTTTCGATATACAACGGAATTTTTAGGTTTTTTAATTTTTTGTATCTGCCTATTAGCATGCCAATGCCAGAAGAATCCATAAACGATAGCCCGCGCATGTTAAATACTACCGAGCCTACGTTTGAATTGCTATCTATAAGCCCGTCGATTTTTTCGCGCGCTTGCTTGCAAAAATGCTCGTCTAGCTCACCTTCGAAATATATATACAAGCCGCCCCGCGCTACCTTGTGTTTTATGTTCATATAAATTTAGCCTCGCAAGGTTTTTCTTTAATATACCATGTTTTTTTGCTAAATTTTTGCTATTTTTTGTTTTAATTTGACTTTTTTTGTATCTCGGCAACTAGCCGCGGCTTTTGCCGTTTTACCGCTTTTTTTATTTTTTTGCACCGATTGTTTTTTATCTCGCTCGTAAAAAAAATAATAAACGCGTTCGGTAAAATTGCAAACGGGTTTTAACGCGGGTAACAACAGCAAGCATACCGTTATATTAAAAAAGGTATGAAAATTCGCAATTTTTCGCCCTATGCCGCGATTTATAAAAAGCGGTAACCCGTTTATTTTTTCGCCCAAAATTATTAGCGGCAAAAAAAACGCAACCGAACCTATCGCGTTAAACACTAAATTAAAAAACGCCGCCTTTTTTGCCTGCGCGCTTTTGCCCGAGCTTGCAAATATTACGGGAATACACGTGCCGATATTACTGCCTAAAATTAGAAAAACAGCTTTTTCAAAGGGTAAAACGCCTATCGAGCCCAAAACTACCATCATTCCCGTGGCTACCGAACTGCTCTGTATTACGGCGGTTATTATAAGCCCGTTTAAAAATAAAACGGTTGGGCTTTCAACCAAAAACAAGCTTTTAAACCAAACGTAGTTTTTAAACGCGGAAACGGAATCCGTCATAAGTTTCATTCCGATAAAAACAAAGCCGAACCCGCAAAGCGCCACGCCCGCAAAATTAGCTTTTTGGTTTTTAAAAAAACTTAGTAACATGCCTAAAAACGCCGCGCCGAACCCCGCCGCAGTTATATCGAACCCGCCGTAAGACGAAAACGATAAAAGCTGAGCCGTTACCGTAGTGCCTATATTCGTGCCCATAATCGCGGCGGAGGCTTGCAAAAAACTCATAACGCCGCCTTCCACCAAACCTATAACAATCATATTCGTAGCAATACTGCTTTGGGCAATTGCAGTAGCCGCTCCGCCCGCTAAAACCGCCCCGCATCGATTGCCCGCCACCGCGCGTATCGCCGTTTGCATTTTTTTGCCCGATAAATTTCCTACTCCCTCGCTAAGCAATTTTAATCCGCTTAAAAAAACCGCGATAGAACCTAATAAAAATAATACTTCTTTTAACATATCGAAATAAAACTCAACCTAAACCGACTTTGGCAAAACAATAGTTTTGCAATATTATTATATTTGTGCCCGCACTAATTTATTAAACCGCCTTTAATTTTTGCATTATTTTTATTCTTTAAAAAACGCGGCGGATTGAGCTAACCAAAACGCATAAAAAAATACGCAAAAAAAAACGCGCCGCCTTTGCATAACGAAAGCGGCGCGCCTACGCGAAAAAATATTTAAATTTAATTAGGGTTATTACTTAATATTTACAGATTCTAAGAAGTTAACGAGCGCGGCGATACCGTTTTCGTCGTTTTTGAAAACCGCGGTATTTTTTAAAATGTTAACGCAAACGTCGTTTACGTAGGCGGTTACTATTTCTTTAGCCTTGGCTTCGTCTTTAACTATGGGATTTTCAGCCATAAGCTTATCTATCATAGCTTTATGTACGTGAAGCGGGTGATCTGCTTTAGCAACCTCTTCGGGATTATAATCTCGGCTTACCAATATGCCTTCGATTTCGCCGAGTTGGCGTTTGAGCCTTGCGGGCAAAATGTAAAGCCCCATTGCCTCTATTAAACCGATACCCTCTTTTTTGATATTGTGGTATTCGGGGTGAGCGTGGAATATTCCGTCCGGGTATTGTTCGTTCGTTCTGTTGTTACGCAAAATGAGGTCTACGCTGTAACGGTTATCCGATAAAAATCTTACTATCGTGGTGCAAGTATTGTGGCGAGTGCCGTCCGCCTCTAACCCTATAACGTCTACGCTTTCGTCGTTATACTTTTTCCAACCGTCGATAACCTCACCCGCGACTTCCGCCACCGAGTTGCGGTTATAACCCGAAATTCTTATTACGGTATTGTACCAGTTAACTAAGCCGATTTCGACGTCGGGATAATCCGCGTTAGTGAACGTGCGCGAAATTTTCGCCTTATGCATCGGCATTTCGTGCAAGCCGCCTTGGTAATGCTCGTGGTTTAAAATCGAGCCGCCTACGATAGGCAAATCCGCGTTGCTGCCAACGAAATAATGCGGAACGTATTCGATAAAATCGAACAGTTTTTCAACCGTGTTTTTGCTTACTTTCATAGGCGTGTGCTCGCCCGAAAGCAATATGCAATGTTGATAGAAATACGCGTAAGGCGAATATTGCATAAACCACTTTTCGCCCATAAGCTCTAGCGAAATGGTGCGTAGGTTCGTGCGCGCGGGGTGCGTTAGCGTTCCGCGGTAACCCTCGTTTTCGCGGCAAAGCAAGCAGAGCGGATATTTAGTGGTATCCTTAGGTGCGGAAACGAGTTTTGCTATATCTTTATTGTCCTTTTCGGGCTTAGATAAGTTAATGGTTATTTCTAGCTGACGGTCACCGTCTTTAAACGACCAGCCGATATTTTTATCGATAGCGCTTTTGCGTATGTAATTGTTTTTAATGCAAAGATTATAAAAATACTCGCAAAACTCTTTAGCGCCCATGCCCTCGCGCAGTTGTTTAGCCGTTGCGTTAACCTCTGAAGGCTTGGGGGTTACCAACCCGAAAACGTAAGTAGCGTAAACGTCCTCGTAACCGTCTTCGCAAAGACCTTGTTGCAAGGCGTAAGCTTTAACTTCGTCGAAAATCTCGTCGGGTAGCTCCATTTTAGAAATCGCAACCTCGTCGATATCGGGATCAACCGCCGCCGAAGTTAAACCGAACTGCCCTAACAACAGGTTGCGCACGTAAACTTCGTCTAGCTCGTTAAGCGATAAAAAATTCTTGGCGTAGCATACGATTTTTTCAACTAAAAGCTTGCCGTCGATTAATTTGTTTTCCATAAAAATTCTCCCTAAGTCGCTGTGAATATAAATTGATTCCTACGCGACCCTTTATACGTTCGCAAAATATATTAACACACGCGCAAAAATTTTGCAACCTTTTTGCCGCGGTTTTTAACTTTATGCTTTTTTAACAAGCGTTAGCGTCTTTTTATTCAACTTTTTCAGCCTCTTTTGAAAGCGCGCTTACTTCTTTATTTTGCTCGGCTTCCGCACCGAACGCCTCGTCCGATAAAGTTATTCCGCGGCGAACGCTGTTTTTGCCGTATTTTTGGCGCAAAGCGTTAACTTTTTTTTCAAGCTCTAAGCGCTTTTCGTATTTGCTTACGTCTTGCCCGATTATCAGCTGCTCACCTTCGCCCTCGCCGATAAAATCGCTTACCGTTACGCCTATCGAACGCACCGGACGGCGAAAATCGTAGTGTTTTTTGAAAAGTGCCACCGCGGCGTTAAAAATATCGCCCGATAAAAGGCTGGGATAAGCTAGCTTGGTTTGGCGGGTTAACCACACCAACGCGTTATCGCGCACAACGAGCGTTACCGTTCTCGCTTTGCCCGCGCCGTAACGTAAAGCACGCTCCGAAACGCTTTCGCATAAATACGCCAGCACGTTTTTAACGTCGTCTAACGTTTTTAAATCGCGGTAAGGCGTTACGCTGTTGCCGATAGACTTTGCTTCCTCACCCTCTCCGTATTTTTTTACGGGGGAATCGTCGTCGCCGCGCGCGTAACGGCTTAAAGTTTCGCCCCACTTGCCGAACTTTTCTATTAAAAACGCCTCGTCGGTGGCGGCTAAATCGCCTATCGTGTAAATATTGTATTTGTTGAGCCGCTCTAGCGTAGATCTTCCGACGTAAAGCAAATCTTCAACGGGTAAACGCCACACGGTTTTTATTCTGTTTTCGCGGGTGATAACCGTCGTGCCGTCAGGTTTTTTAAGGTCTGAACCGAGCTTGGCAAACACCTTATTATAGCTTACGCCGACCGAACACGTTAGCCCCAGTTCTTTTTTCATGCGCGAGCGGATTTCGTCCGCTATTTTTTCGCCGCTGCCGAAAACGCTCGAATTAGTCACGTCTAGCCACGCTTCGTCTATGCCGAAAGGTTCTACTAAATCAGTGTAATCTAAATATATTTTTCGCGCTTTTTGCGAGTAATAAACGTATTTTTCGTGTTGAGGCGGAACGGTTACGAGCATAGGGCAAAGCCGTTTTGCCTCGCCTATCGTCATGGCGGTTTTTATTCCGTATTTCTTTGCCTCTTCGCTTTTTGCTAAAACTATGCCGTGGCGCAACTCTTTACTGCCGCAAACAGCCATAGGTTTGCCTTTAAGCTCGGGCGCTAACGCGCATTCTACGCTTGCGAAAAAATTGTTAAGGTCCGAATGCAAAATTA
>CAYZWD010000051.1:0-6416 GCA_964482115.1 uncultured Acidiphilium sp.
ATATAATTCATTATGCCGTTTTATATACCTAAACGGCGATTTTTAACTTTTAAAACACCGTTAGCCGCAACGCAACGAACTATTTTAAACTTTCGGCAATTTCGTTAAGCTTGCGCAAACGGTGATTTAAACAGCTTTTTGAAATGCCCGTTTGCACGGCGAGCTCCGCAAGGGTTAAATCGCTTTTTTGCATTCGGGCGACGGCGGTTTCTTTAAGTTCTTCGGGCAAAGCGTCTAGCCCGACAGTGCTTTCGATGGTTTTTATGGCGGCACACGCCTTAATACTTGCGTCGATTTGGCGCGAAATATTGTGATATTCGCAATTATTAGTGCGGTTTATATTGTTTTTTACGTTGCGCAGAACTACCAGGTCGGAAAGTTCCATAACCGAAGCGCTAGCGCCCATATAGGCTAAAACGTCTTTAATTTCTTCGTTTTGCTTAAAATAAACTACGAAATTTTCTTTTCGGGCGATAAGTTTAGGCAAAAAGCCTTGCTCGCTAAGCAAGCGCGAAAACGCTTGAGCCGTTAAATATTTAGAAAACACGAACTCTAAATGATAACCCGTGCTGGTGCCGCGATCTTCCGCGGCGGAAGGCACCGTAACGCTACCGCCGCCCATAAACGCGCCCGCGGTGTAAGCCTTTTTGCAACACTCGTTTTCGGTAATGTAGCCCTCGGGGTTGAGGGATATAACGAGTTCGCCTCCGGAAATTTTAAAAATGCCCAGCTCTATTAAAATATCTACGGCGGCGGGGGTAACGAGCGAAAAACCGACCGGCTCTTTTTGCTTAGCGCTCGTTTTTTCGTTTTTATCGTTTTTTTCGGTTTGTTTTTGCGCCGATTTTACAGAAGAGTAAACGTATTCGACGCGCGCGGCGAACAGTTCGCGTATTACGGCGGCAAAATATTTAACGCATTCGCTTTGCGCGGTAACGCAAAACCCGTAAACCTCGTTAACCGATTTTATACTGCCCGCCGTCCGCACGAACGCAGAAAGCGCCGCAAGCTTACAACAAACCGAGTCGTATTGTTTGCCGCAAAGCTCTTTTTTCGTTCGCGAACTGAAATTCATAGTTTACTCCTTTTGTATTCGTCAAATCTTAAATGCAAGTCGTTGCCGTAGGCGTTAAAAATTCGGTTTTTAGGGAAGTTTACGCGGCTAAACAGCTCTTTTGCCAAAGCGTTATCGCCAACCCTGTCCGGCGAATGCGCGTCAGAATCGATAACGAACCCTACGTCGGTTTTATCTATTATTTCTTGCCATTCTTCGTAGGATAAATGTGTTTTTTTGGTGTTTATTTCTAGATAAGTTCCATAGTCCGCGCAACATTTAGCAACCTCTACGGCGTTTGAAAAACAATAATAATTGAGGTGAGTAAGCACGTCTATCGGCTGAGTTTTTATTGCGTTTATATAAGCCGCGGTACAACGCTTTACCAAAGCTTTGCCGGGCTTAAGTTTTAAAAACGAAACGGCTAAGTCGGGTAAAAACAGCGAAAAATAATCCGAAAGCTTATCGCTTAAAACCATTCTGTGCATTCCCGCAAGATATAAGTCTAAATCGGCGTAATCGCTGATTTTAACGTCGGTTTTACCCGAAATGCCTATAATATTCGCCTCTACGCCGAGCAAAACTTTAACCCCCGTAAGCTTGAAAGCCTCTTCGCACTCTTTTTTCATTTTTGCAAGTTCCGAGCGCTTCATTCTGTAAAACGGGTGATTAAAACCGTGATCGGTTATCCCTATAAGGCTAATCCCTTTATTTTGCGCGGCGCGCGCGTTTTCTAAAATACTGCCCGTGCCGTGACTGTATACCGTGTGAGTGTGTAAATCTTTTTCTATCATTTTATTTTACGTTCGTTAACCTTTCGGCAATTTTTTAGCGCTGTTTTTTTTCGCGCGGCGAGTTTTTTAAGTTTTTAACCGCCGCGTGTTTTAGCGCAGTAAGTTTTAGCGCCGTAAGTTTTAACCGCCGAAATCGCCCAAAAATTTAATTTCCTCTTTAAGTAAAACGCCGTGAACGCTTAAAACGCGTTGTTTTACGAGCGCTATAAGTTTATAAACGTCGCTAGCGGTGCCGCCCTCGTTTATAATAAAGTTGGCGTGTTTTTCGGAAACGCGCGCGCCGCCCGCGCGGCAGCCTTTAAGCCCCGCCGTATCGATAAGCTTGCCCGCAAAATATCCGTCGTTTTGAAAAACGCACCCGCAACTTTTGCCGTGTGGCTGGCTGTTTTTGCGCATTCGTTTGTATTTTTCGCGCTTGGCGGCTATTATATCCGCCTCGCTCGGTTTTAACAAAAAACACGCTTTAATTATTACGTCGCCTTGGCTGAACCTGCTTTTTCTGTAATCGAAAAAACAATTTTCGCGATTGTAAACGCCGCTTGCCGCCTTTACATAAGCAATTTTATCGCCCACGCTTTTGGTAAAACAGCCTGCGTTCATGCACACCGCGCCGCCTACCGTGGCGGGTATGCCCTCGGCAAACTCTAGCCCGCTTAAACAATTGAGTTCGGCAAGCTCGCGCACGCGCGAAAGTTTTGCGCCGCACTCCGCAATAACGCTTATTCCGCTAACCGTAATTTTATCCGCTTTTGCGGTATTTATAACTATTCCGTCAAACCCGCCGTCCGAGCAAAGCACGTTAGTTCCGCCGCCCAACACGAAAAAGCGTTCGTTTAAACGATCGCCTTCCGCCCCGCACGATCCGCTAAGCGCTATTTCCATTTGCTTTTCGCCGTTAGGGAACACCATAAGTTTTGCCGCCCCGCCCACGCCGTAAGCCGCGTAACGCGAAAGCGGCTCGTTAGTTTTAAAGCAAACGCCGGCGCATTCTAACCGCGAAACGTATTCGTTAAAATTCATTTAACACCCCTATTTTACACCAAGTTTAATTTTATTTCAATCGTTTAAGCATATTTTTAACAATTTGCCCGTTTTCATCGAGGTTCTCGCTCAATCTTTTTAGCTCCGCCACCTGACCTTCCGCAGTGAAAACGCTAAGCCCGAATTTTGGCGAATAGCCGTTTAACGGGCTTATAGGCGCACTTATGTTTTGCGCTTCGCCTTTATAATTTAAAAAACCCACCTCGGACGGGCACGCTTTTTCGGATAGCGTTATATACCGCGCAAGCGCAAGGGCGGTTTTAACTTTTTTGCCGTCGTATTCGTTTTTAGCGCCCGAACCGCCTCCGTCGGAACCGTCGCTTGCGGCAGAACCGACTACGCCCCCGCTTACGTTCGCGCCGACCGAACCGCTACTTTCGCCCACCGTTCCGCTTCGCAACACGCAAACGCAACAATATAAATCGTTATACCCCGAAAGCGGCTCTACGACTATAGGCAGTTTACCGTCTAGGCGGTATAAATCGCGCTGAGTGCCTACTAAGGCGTAGCCTTTTTTGCGGTAAAATTCGTAAACGCCGTCTTTTGCCGGCAACGTTATTATTTCGGCGTCGGCGAGCGTTTTAGAAAGTTTAAGTGCGAGCAGCGGGTTAGCAAACGCTTGTTCACAAATTATATAACCGCTTATATCGCCGTTTTCGGGGCGGGTTACGCAAACGTAGCCGCCTTGCGCCCAAACGGCGGCGTAAGGTTCGCCGTTATAAACGCCGACCTCGCCCGCAGTAAAATCAAGCTTGACCAACCGCTCGTAAGGCACTTGCACGCCCGCGCCGAACGATATAACGTCCGGGTAAATTCCTTTTTTAAACAACTCGTTTTGAGCAAGAGGAGTAAGCTGTTTTACGTCTACCGTAACGCGCGCGCCGCTTTTTTTAAGCAAATCCGCACAAAAACTTTTGCTAAGCCTTTGCAAATACGCCCTGCGCGAACCCGTGCCGCCCTCGAACGAATCTACGTGCCAAAACTGCAAGCAAACGTCGTCGGGTTCGCTCGTTTTTTGCAAAGAAAAAGGCATTACGGCAAGCGAGTAAACGCATATCAGCGCCAAAAACAAAAGCGCGAAAAAAAAGAGCGGCTTTCTCATACGCTAATATATGACGAGCCGCCCTTTTTAATGTGCGTTTTTTTATTTTACCGCGCTTTTTTTAGGTTTTAAAATAAGGTTCTAAAATAGGGTTCTAAAATAATGTTTTAAAATAAACGTTGCGGCGCGGACGACATACTCTAACGGTTTTTATATTTTTAAGCAAAAAAAAGAACCCGAAGGATGCTACGCGCACTTAAAATTCGGGTTCTTTTATTCAGTTATCAGGTTTAAAAATTACAGTATATCCAAGTTCTTTTTAAATATTCTTCTGAAATCTGCCTGAGCGTTTAACGCGTCTTTAATTTCTAAAGTTGCGTCGGCGGTGAGTTCGGTTTTCATAATAACGGAATCGCCTAAAACGTCGCAGTTGAGCCCGCTAACGCAGCAAGCCATGCTTCTATCTAAACTTTCGGCTATGCGTAAAATTATGCCCAGTTTTCTTATAACCTCAACGTCAGACTCGTTTAAAAATTCTTTATATTTAACCAACTCGCTAATAGAAAAATCGTCGTTTTTATGAACGGCAACGACCATTGCCGCCAAAACTATTTCTCTGTGCGTTACTCCGTAAATAGCCGCGTTTAAGATAATGTAACTGCTATGCTTTTGATAATCGTAATATCTTATGCAAGTGCCGGCGTCGTGCAAGTAAGCCGCGATTTTTAAAATGCGCAAATATTGGCGCGGAAATTTATGCAAAACGCGGAGCTGCCTAAACAGCTGAACGGATAAATTCAACACTTGCTCTATATGTTTTTCGTTACAGTTGTAATATTTATTGAGCGTTTTTAAGCTGTAAGTAAGTACGTCGCCGATAGGTTTTTCCATAGTTATGGGCATGGCGTAGTTGAACATTATGCCCTCGCGCAGGCCGCAACCCGAAATGGCTATTTCGTTAAACCCGCGATATTTCACTATTGCCGAAAGCGCGGCGAGCGCACCGGGTAAAATATCCGCACGCGTAGGCGAAACGCCCTTTATGCGCTTTTTCTTATCGAGGTCTAAAACGCGAATGGTATCGTAAATCGTGGTAAAATCGTCTTTAGAAATGCGGTAGTTGTGAACGAGCGGGTATTGGCTCTTTTTCATAACCTTGCTTATGCGGGCTAAACTTCTGCACGAACCGCCTACGCCGATAAGTTGAGCCTCGGGGTCGATTTCGTTAAGCCACTCGATTTTTTTAAGTTGCTCGGTGAAAAACTCCTCGATTTTTTCGGTTTGTTCTTCGGGGGAAAGCCCGTCTCCGGCGAAAAGTTCGGTTAAAGTAACCGCGCCGAACGGCAACGTTTCGTGATGCAAAAGATTACGGCGGTTGTAATATACTATTTTGGTTGAGCCGCCGCCGATTTCTACGATTACGCCCTTGGGTACGTCCATAGTGTTTATAACGCCGCGGTAAACGTACATTGCCTCTTCGTCGGCGGATAAAACTTTTAATTTGATGCCGCAAGTAGTGGCTACTTCATCTAAAAAGCTGCGCTGGTTTTTAGCACGGCGCACCGCGGCGGTAGCTACGGCGATAATCCTGTCTATTCCGTGCGCGTCGCACAAGCGGCGGAACATTTTTAGCGTTTTTAGCGTTTCTTGTATTCTTGCAACCTTTAAAAAACCGTCGCGCTCCATATCTTTGCCGAGGCGAACACTTTCTTTTAACTGATCTACCACGAAAAAGTGCCCGTCGCCAAGCATTTGAACTATTACCAGCCTGGCGGTGTTCGAGCCTAAATCGATAATGCCTATTTTTTCCACTTTTTTACTCCTATTATTAACTGCGAAAACAATTTTTCGCCCGAGATTTTTCGTTGCCTCTATTATAACATAAAATCTGCGATTTTTAAAGAGTTTTTTAAATTTTTGTGCAACATTTTAGCCTTTTCGGTTTAAAAAACGCCGTTTAAGTAAAAACTTGCCCGTTTTTTTGCGTTTGTCGCGAAAAAATCACGAAGAAACAGCAATTTTCACAATTCTTTTTCATTTTTGCTTTCGCCGCAGCCTTAGGCGTTTTGCACAAAAAATTTTCAGGCTTTTTTGCGCGATAATATAAATTGTAAAACCGATAACGCAAGCAGAAAGCCGCCGAATATTTTCGTTTGTACGTTTCCGCTTATAAGCCGCACCAAAAAACTGCCCGCCACCGAAAAAACGACGGCGGGTAAAGCCACGGGCAAAACCGATTTTACGTTTATAAGCCCGTTTTTAGCGTGCAAAATTACGGCTACTATAGCCATTGGTACGAAACTTAGCAAATTTATACCCTGCGCCTCCGTTTGCGCAATTTTAAAAAACAGCGTTAGTGCGGGAATTAAAACCGTGCCGCCGCCCATTCCCATTCCGCCAAGCAAACCGCCCGCAACACCCGCCAAAAACAATAAAACGAATATCATAATTATGTAAGTATGCGAGCGCGTGCGCGGGCTGTGCA
>CAYZWD010000052.1:0-6380 GCA_964482115.1 uncultured Acidiphilium sp.
ATAACGCGTCTGCCTCAGAATTAGTAATTATATAATAGAAATCGGCGATGTTCGCAGTCATTGCAAAAACCTTTTCGGTTTTAACGTTATCGTAAAAATATTGAGTAACGCGGTTTTTTAAGTTTTTCGCCTTACCTACGTAAATTATAACGCCGTTTGCGTCGAGCATAACGTAAACGCCCGGATTTTTTGGCAACAACCTGATTTTTTGTTCTAAATCGGCGCGCATTCGTTACGCCCTCCCTTTTTTATTTTAGATTGTTCGATTTTTTTATTTTATTTGCGGCGCGTTTGGTTTTTTATTTGCGGCGCTTTTTATATTTTGCCCGTTTTACCGCGGCTTATTTAAATCGAACGAATTAAGCCCGCGGTTAGTTGCGCCTATTTAAATTAAGCCCCTCCGCTAGTTCGCGCGGAGAGGCTTTAATTTTTTAATATTAAGCCTTTGCGGCTTATTTTAAAGGCAAGCCGCGCCGCTTACTTTGCGTATTCTACCGCGCGCGATTCCCTTATTACGTTTACCTTTATTTGACCGGGATATTCTAACTCGCTTTCGATTTTTTTAGCGATATCCTTAGCTAAGAACAACGCCTTGGCATCGTCTATTTGTTCGGGCTTTACGATAACGCGAATTTCCCTGCCCGCTTGAATGGCGTAGCTCTTTTCAACCCCGCCGAACGACTGCGCTATTCCCTCTAGCGCCTCTAACCTTTTAACGTAGTTAGTGCTGGTTTCGCGGCGAGCGCCGGGGCGCGCGCCCGAAATAGCGTCTGCCGCCTGAACCAAAACAGCCTCGATGGTTTTAGGCTCTACGTCGCCATGGTGGGCTTGAATGCAGTTTATAACGTTTTTGTTTTCTTTATATTTTTTGGCTAAATCCGTGCCGATTTGAATGTGCGTGCCCTCAACTTCGTGGTCGACCGCCTTGCCTATATCGTGCAACAAACCGCCGCGCTTGGCAAGGTTTACGTCTACACCGAGTTCTTGCGCCATAAGCCCCGCTAAATACGAAACTTCGATAGAGTGCTTTAACACGTTTTGCCCGTAACTCGTTCTGTATTTAAGCCTACCCAAAAGCTTGATAAGTTCGGGGTGAATGCCGAACAAGCCGCAATCGAACATGGCGGCTTCGCCCGCCTCTTTGATTTTTTGGTCTAGCTCCTTTGCTGTTTTTTCGACCGTTTCTTCTATACGCGCGGGGTGAATTCTGCCGTCCGTTATAAGTTTTTCAAGCGAAATTCTTGCAACCTCACGGCGAACCGGGTCGAACCCCGATAAAATAACAACTTCGGGCGTATCGTCGATAACGAGTTCTATACCCGTGGCGTTTTCGAGCGCGCGAATGTTCCTGCCCTCGCGCCCGATGATGCGCGCTTTCATGTCGTCGCTAGGGAGCGGCACTACCGAAACGCTTATTTCGGAAGCGTGATCCGTACAGCAACGCTGAATAGCAAGGCTGATTATATCCTTAGCCTTTTTATCCGCCTCGTCTTTTGCCTCTTCTTCGATTCGGCGGACGGTAACTGCGGCGTCGCGCCGAGCCTCGTCTTGCACGGCTTCGATTATTTGCGCCTTTGCCTCTTCACGGCTGAGCTGAGCTACTTTTTCAAGCTCCGCCACCATAAGTTCGTGTTGTTTAGAAAGTTTTTCGGTTAAAGCGGTGTTTTCGGCAATTTTGCCCTCTAACTTACGCTTTTGTTCTTCAACCTCTTCGTTCTTTTTTAAAAGGTTGGCGTCGCGCTTGTTCAAAACCTCGTCTTTCTGAGCGAGCCTTTGCTCCATTTTTTGCAATTCGATACGCTTTTCTTTAGATTCGCGTTCGAATTCGTTTCTCAATTTTAAGTCTTGTTCCTTTGCCTCTAAAATAGCTTCTTTTTTGATTTGCTTGCATTCTGCTTCGGCTTCTTCTTTCATTCGAACGACGAGCTTTTCGGTTTGCGAAAGCCTATCGTCGCTTTGCTTTTTAAAAAGCTTGTAGCCGATGAAAAAACACACCGCGCCAACGACAACCGCCACCGCGGAAAACACGCCTATCAGCGCGCTTTGAGGCATAAGAAACAAGGAATAAATATTGAAGTGCATAAATAATTACCTCCTTGCTTCGATAAAAAGTATAAAACGATATAAAGCACGCGGAAAGCCGCGCTTTGCGCCGCGTTTTTTTAAGCGCCGAAAAGCCGCCCGCCGCCGTATATATGATTTTATCTTTTTTTATTTTATACTATAATCGCAAGAATGTCAATCGAATAAGAAAATCTAACGCAAATATTTAACTTTTTTATTGTTTTTTGGCGCAAAAAAAAGCGTTTTTCGCTATACGACGGAAAAAACGCCCTCTTTATATTCGTTTTTAATATCTAATATCTTGTTTTACGTTCGGTTAGAGCCTCTTAATAGAATTTTGCGCCTTTAATACCGCTTAGTTTGGTTTTGCGCCTCGGTTTAACGAACGCTATCCGCACCGAACACGGTTTTAGTAGGCTCGGATATAACCTTTGCACCGGACGGCACCGATTTAATTATAAATGCGTTGCCGCCTATAATAGCTCCGTCGCCTATAACGGTTTTGCCGCCCAAAACCGTGGCGTTTGCGTAAATTATTACGTTATTGCCTATCGTTGGGTGGCGTTTTTCGCTGCAAACGCACCTATCTTTTAGCGAAAGCGCGCCCAGCGTTACGCCTTGATATATTCTGCAATTATCGCCTATTTCGGCGGTTTCGCCTATAACTACGCCCGTGCCGTGGTCTATAAAAAAGCTTTTGCCTATTTTTGCGCCGGCGTTTATATCTATACCCGTGCGCGAGTGCGCGTATTCGGTTAAAATACGCGGAAAATACGGCACGCCCGCAACGTAAAACTCATGCGCGACGCGATAAACGCTTATAGCCGAAAACCCGGGGAAACATCTTATAACTATTTCTTCGTTTTCGGCGGAAGGATCCCCCGCGACGGTCGCCTCCGCATCGGCTTTTATGGCTTTGCTAATCTGCGGAAGGCGCTGTATAAACGCGCGGGCTGTTTTTTCAGCTTTTTGCTTATAATCGCCCGATTCGCCCTGCCGCTTTAAGCACGCGCACACGTTTTTTTTAACGCAAAAATATATGCGCCGTTCAAGCGAACCGTGCGATAACGGGCTTATACGCCCGCTTTTGTTTTCGTCTACATATAAAAGCACGTCTGCCTTAATAAGCGTCAACAACTTTTTTACGTCTGCCTCTACGGGCAAGTTATCACTTTTAAAAAACATATTAACCCTTGCGGCAAACGCCGCGTTTAAGTTACTTTGCCGCTAAAAATTCGGCTAAAAAACCGCTACGAAAATTCACCGCGAAAACCGCGGCGAAAACCGTTACGAAAATTCACCGCGAAAACCGCGGCGAACCCCGCTACGAATTTCGCTAAAAATTCGGCTGTAAAAATTAAAATTTATTATTCGGCGGCGGGTTCTTCGCTCTTTTCGGCGGGCTTAAAGCAAATATCGCGAATTTTGCCCTCTATTTCTGCGGCGAATTCCGCGTTGGCGGCTATATAATCTTTAGCCTTTTCTCTGCCCTGAGCGAACTTTTCGCCGTTATACGAAAACCAACTGCCGCTTTTTTCGATAACGCCTTTATCAACGCCGATATCGAGCAAACACCCCTCTTTAGAAATACCCTTGCCGTAAATCATATCGAACTCGGCGGTTTTAAAGGGAGGCGCAAGCTTGTTTTTAACAACTTTAACCTTAGTGCGGTTGCCGTAAACGCCCTCCGAATCCTTAAGCGCGTCCGCTTTTCTTATATCCAAACGCACGCTCGAATAGAACTTGAGCGCTTTGCCGCCCGGAGTGGTTTCGGGGTTTCCGAACATTACGCCTACCTTTTCGCGCAGTTGGTTAATGAATACCACGCACGTTTTCGACTTATTAGTAATAGCCGTTAGTTTGCGCAACGCTTGCGACATAAGGCGGGCTTGCAAACCTACGTGCTGATCGCCCATATCGCCTTCGATTTCAGCCTTGGGGGTTAACGCCGCAACACTATCGATGACTATTAAATCGACCGCGCCGCTCCTAACCAAGCTGTCCGTAATATCGAGCGCTTGTTCGCCCGTGTCCGGCTGGGAAACGTATAAATTATCTAAATCGACGCCTAAGTTAGCGGCGTAAGCGGGGTCTAACGCGTGTTCCGCGTCGATAAAAGCGGCTATACCGCCCGCTTTTTGCGTTTCGGCTATTATATGCAAAGTAACCGTGGTTTTACCCGAAGATTCGGGCCCGTAAATTTCGATTATTCTGCCGCGCGGAACGCCGCCCGCGCCTAACGCTATATCCGCCGCAACACTATCGATGACTATTAAATCGACCGCGCCGCTCCTAACCAAGCTGTCCGTAATATCGAGCGCTTGTTCGCCCGTGTCCGGCTGGGAAACGTATAAATTATCTAAATCGACGCCTAAGTTAGCGGCGTAAGCGGGGTCTAACGCGTGTTCCGCGTCGATAAAAGCGGCTATACCGCCCGCTTTTTGCGTTTCGGCTATTATATGCAAAGTAACCGTGGTTTTACCCGAAGATTCGGGCCCGTAAATTTCGATTATTCTGCCGCGCGGAACGCCGCCCGCGCCTAACGCTATATCCAAAGCCAAACAGCCCGTGGGAATAACGTCTACCGTCATTTCGCGCGCGTCTTCGCCTAGGCGCATTATAGCGCCTTTGCCGTATTGCTTTTCGATTTGCGAAAGCACTTGTTCTAAAGCTTTTTTCTTGTCGTCCATAGTAATTTTCCTTATACTTTTAATATTTTTTTATCGAATTAGCCGCTAACGGGCTTATAGGCGGACTTTTTGATTTTTATTCGCCTTTCGCCAAAGCGCTTTTACGCACTTTAATTTGCTCATTTTTTTATTCGCGCCGCGATTTTGCCGTTTTTTTTATTTGCCTCTTTTTTATTTACCGTTTTATTTATATAACCTTTCCGCTTTATTTATATAAGCGGATTTATGCGATTATTCGCGCGCTATAAGTTTTGCCAGCATAAACAGCGCCGCGTTTTTACCTTGCTCCATAATTTGTTCGCGCGTGCCGCTAAAACGGTATCTGCAAACGTTAACGTTAGAACCGCGCCCCGCTGCTATAAAACACAAACCGCAAGGCTCGTTCGGGTTACCGCTATCCGACGCGTAACCGGTAGTTGCGGCGGCAACGTCGCAATCGCCGCTTTGCAAAAGCCCGCGCACCATTTCGAACGCGACCTCGCTCGAAACAACGCTTTTTAAACTAACGGTGGTTGGCGAAACGCCCAAAGATTTTTGTTTTGCGATAGGCGAATAAGTAACTAAACCTTGATAAAAAACCTTGCTTGCGCCCTCGACCGAAACTATCGCGCGGGAAAGCGCGCCGCCCGTAAACGATTCCGCAGTGCAAAGTGTAAGCCCGCGTACTTTTAAATAGTTTACAACGCATCGTTCCAGCGATACGTCCTCCGCGGAATAAACGTAATCTTCGTATTCTGTTAGCAAAAAGCGCAAAGCGCAGTCTACCTTAGTTTTAGGCGTATCGTCGCCGTATAACAAACAAACGCGTAAATCGCCGAAATTTTCTTCAAATTCAAGGGTTAAGCCGCTAATTTCTTCAACCGTTTGAGCGGCTTTTTTTTGCGCCGCCGAGGCAAGCGCGAACATTTTTATTATAACGCGATTATCGCCGTAGCTAAACATTGCACGCTCCTTAATCGCTAGTTAAAACGCCGCGGTTTTTAACCACGTAGCTAACGCCCGAAACAACCGTAAGCGCAACGCACAAAACGAACAGCGCGTAGCCTACGTAATAAATTATAACGGCTGCGTCTACCCCGCCGCTAAACGGCTTAACGCCCTCGAACGCCTTTGCTACGAGCAAAAACACCACGCATACGTCTTGAGTAACGGTTTTTAGCTTACCGAGCTTATCCGCGGCTATTACCACGCCCTTGCCCGAAGCCACCATTCTGAAACTAGCGACTATAAACTCGCGCGCTAAAATGATAGAAACGCCTACGCCGCCGCTTACGGGGGGCAAAATGCCGCCGCCCGCCGAAGTTAGCATTAGCGAAAACGCCGCGAGCACTAAAACTTTATCCGCGATAGGGTCTAAAAACTTGCCGAAATCGGTAACGAGGTTATATTTGCGGGCGATATATCCGTCTAAAAAATCGGTGAACGCCGCCGCGGCGAAAGCTATAGCCGCGTATAAAAAGTTATATTTTATAACCGTTAAATAGTAAAAAACTATAAACACGGGTATAAGCGCTATTCGGCTTATCGTTATTTTGTTAGGTAAATTCATTTTTTACGTCCTTAAAGCGTTAAAGCGTTTTTTGCTTTTTTATGCGTTCCGTTTTAGCGCGATTATCAGTTTTTTAA
>CAYZWD010000053.1:0-6365 GCA_964482115.1 uncultured Acidiphilium sp.
AGGTAGATTTACCCGAACCGCTTGCCCCTATCACGCAAATTTTTTCGCCATGCACTATTTTTAAATTCGCGTAGCTAAGAACGTTTTTTTGCTCGCCGGAATCGTAAGCGAAGCAAACGTCGTTTACGGTAAGATATTCAAACGACAGCCTCTCGTTTTTTAAATCGACGTTTTTTTTGCTAACGGGCGCTTCGCCGATAATTTCATACAACCGCTCCGCGCTTACGCTTTGCGAATAAAGCGCCGAAATTACCGCCGTAATGCCGCTTATGGGCTGTTGCACGTTTAAAAGCAATAATATTACCGCAGTAACGGAGCCGTAATCCGCGCCTGATAAAAGCCCCGCGCCGAAATATACTATTGCAAAAATCAAGCCTAAATTGCCTATGCACGAATAAATTCCGCCCGTAAAAGCCGAAAGTTTTGCACGCGCAAGCCTTGCCAAATAAAGCTCGTTTAAAAGCTTTTTAGAGCGGGTTGCCACGTTTTTTTCAGCGTTGTAAGCCTTAACGGTAACGGCGGAAGTCAAATTGTCTTGCATGAAACTGCGGCTTAAACCCTCTTTCTCGAGCACGGATTTGCGGTACGCCTTTATTTTAACGCGATACACGCCCACAACGCCCGCGGCAACCAACGCCCCCGCCAAAAATATTAAAGCAAACCTGTAATCTATGGTAAAAAGCAACGCAGCCGTACCTATAAGTTGAACGGCGATAGACGCTACGGTGGGCGCTACGTGCGTTAAATCTTGAGCTATTTCGGCAACGTCGGAACTGAGCCGATTTATAAGTTCGCCACTGTGATACGTTGAAAGTTTTTGATAATCGAGGTGGATAAGCGAATTAAAAACGCGTTGCCGCAAATCGGTAAAAATTTTTGACGCGTTTTTTTCGGAAGAATAGTTAGATACGCATTTTAGCACTATTTTTAAGAGCAAAAAAGCCACCGCCGCGATAATAAATGCCACGGTTTTGCCCTCGTCCGCCGAAGCCGCGCTGTCAACAATGAACTTGGTTATATACGCAAACGCGAGCGAACAAAGGCTTACCGCAAGCGATAAAACCGTTATTAAAACGATTTTGCCGCGGTATTTTGCGCTAAGCTCGCTTAAAAACGGGCTTTTTTGCTTATTTTGCAACCGAGCTTTATCCGCGGTTTTAGCCGAGGTTTCAGACTTTGCCGAGGTTGCCGCGTTTTTATTTGAGTTTTCGTTTAAATTATTGTTCATCTTTCATCATTGCGTTAAACGAAGTTATGGGTGCAAGTTCGCTCACGTTGCATTTTAGCGAGTAAAATTTAACTTTTTCAAACATAATTTGCAAAAGCGAAAACAAGTTTTCGGCTTGCACGCCGTTTTCGGGATAAACGACTTGATTCATAATAAACGACAAATACGAAACGGGATTTTGTACCCGCTCTATTTCGTTATTTTCTCCGCGGGATAAAAAGCACACCCCGCAAAGCGGAACTTTTACGTTTTCACCGCGACCGTGTTTGCCGTTCCACGGGTTACCGTAACAATAAAATGTACCTTCTTCGGGAAAATACCTAACGAAAGGCTTATCGTCGTTAACGTAGTTTAACTCGTTATTTAAAAGCGATTTTAAAAGCGCCGTGTGCGTAGACTTGCCTGTGCCGCTTTTTGCCGTGAACGAATACGCCCGCCCTTTGTATTCTACCGTTGAAGAATGAAATAAAAATCCGTTATAATCGGTTAAAAGCTTAGCCGATATTTTACGCAAAACACAAAGACTCTCGTGATACGCCTTAGAAAATTCGGGCGCGTTTTTAAGGCTTGCTTCTAAGTCGTCGTCTGTGACGATTAAAGAAAAGTCGGGTTTTACGGAGCCCTTTTCAACCTTATACGGGGCTAAAAGCTCTATGCAATACCTACCGCGCACGCTGATTTCAACGTTTAAATCGGCTAGCTTGTAAACAGCAGTCATTTAAACACCTCGTAATTTGAAGTTTTTGCCTAAATTAGGCGCGGCGGTTAATAGAAAGGAGTCCAATATCCCGCGTCGAACCAGAATAAAACGTCTACGTTTTCGCCATCGGTTAAACAAACTTCCACTTTATTCAGCCCCGAAAAATCGCCGTTCGCGCGAGCTAGCTCGTATTTGCCGTCTACGCGTAAAAACGTTTTAACATCATTATTATTATCTAAGCCCACTACGGTTATATCGTCAAAGCAACTTTCACCGCAGCAATCGCAAACGCAATCGGTTAAAGTATATTTGATTACGTTATCGTTACTTGACGTTTCTACGACGTCAACGAGCTCGGGTGAATGGCTTTTGCAAAAAATCTTTTTCACTAACCCGCCTTCGTAAATCACCGAAAGCGAGGTTACGTTAGCGTATTCTTCGGCAGAAAGCGAATAAACGCCGTTTTGCAAACTAAAGGTGTTTTCCGTTCCTGCGGCGCCGTCAACGCCCGCGGTAAACAGCCTTATAACCAACGAACCGTTAGCTCCGCATTCGCAAGCGTAACGAACTTCGCAACCGTTTTCGGTTTGAGTTGAAAGCACGAAATCGTGGACGTGCGGCGCGGGTTGGTCTTGCCCCGACGTGCTAGAGTCGGACGAGCTTGAACTAGACGAGCTAGACGAACCGGAACTCGACGAGCTTGAACTCGAATAACCAGAATCGGACGAATCGGAAGAACCCGACGAACTTTCGTTTTTGCACGCGAACGCGCAAACACACGATAAAACGAGTGCAATCAATAGCAAAATTTGCAATCTTTTTTTCATAATTAAACCTATAAAATTGTTTTTTACTTTTATCATTTCGAAACTAAAACGTTAACGTATCTTACGCAATTTATCATGCGTAACTATTATATATTTACGCGTAAAAAATGTCAAGCAAATTAACGTTAGAAAGCCTTTAGCGGGTTTAACGCGCTAATCGGCAGAATAATCGCCCAAAACCGCTTCTTTATACAAACATTCGTTAACGCGGCGCAAGCCTATAAAAAGCGAAACGGCGCCGCAAAATGCTTTTAGCGCGACGTCGAACGCAATATAGCTTGCGTTAAATTCGCAAAGCATATACAACGCGACGACCAAAACCAACAATAAATAGGTAGAAAACGGATGGTCGCGCTTAGCACCCCTATAGGCAACGAGCGGCGCGGCTACGTTACCTATTATAACCGACCAGCTAGACAACATGAGCGGATAAAAAATACAGTCTAGCGGGATTTTTGTAAGCATTGATTTCACACTTCGTTTTAATAACTCGCTATTGTCTAAAATGCCGTAGCCTACGTATTTTATTCCGCCTTGCGGCATAGCCTCCACTTGCAAAAACAGCGCGGAAAACAACGAATATACTCCGCGAATAAAGCAAAACCCCATGCCTACGCAAACGGCTAGCATTACGCAAGACGAAAGATCTGTTACGTTAAAGGTTTTAATTATTACGAAAACTATTAGAAGCTCGCCGATAACCCAAACGAGCGGAACGAAAACGTTATCTAGCACGCCTTCATATACGAAACGAACTAAAATTCTGTTATTAAGAACCTCAATAAGTACGTATAAAACGCCACCCGCCGCAAACGAAAAAAAGGTTTGCAAAGGCGTAACCCGCTTTTGCGGACAAAGCTCGTAATGCAACGTTATAAACACCAGCGGCATTGCGAACGCGCAAAAACATAAAACCATGGGGATAAACAATTTCCCGTCAGACAAGTCGAAAAAAATCAACAGCAAAACGGACGTAATAGCTATTAAAACGAATAAAGCAAGCGTGTTTACGGGTAAAACGCTTTTTACTCGCTCGTCTTCTTCTTTACGGTTTTTTACGGTTAGAGCCTTTAAAAGCAATGAAAATAACGTTATTTTTAGCGGCTTTTTGGCAAGCACCTCCTCGGGCGGCTCTATTACCGAAACCGTTAACCCGCCTTTTTCGCTATTCGAATAGCCCTCGAAAGATATCGGGCTGGAATTTGCGATTGGTTCGTTTTTTTGCTCTGCCAAATTTAATTCAGGCGCGTTTTTTGCAATATTTTGCGGTGTTTCCGCACTGTTTGTACCGTTTGAAAAATTCGCCGAATAATCTTGCGGTTTGCGTTTATTTTTGTTCATCGTCTATATCCTTAAATTCAACGAAAAAGTTACTGCCCACGCCGCGCTTTGAAATAACCCCGAAACGCAATTTGTGGTTTTTTAGTATGGTTTTCACTATCGAAAGCCCAAGCCCCGTGCCTTTAACCGGGCGCTGATGAGTTTCTGAAAATCTGTAATATTTTTCCCAAATCGTATCTACAAGTTCGGGCTCTATCCCCTTGCCGCTATCTATTATTTCAAGCAAAAGTTTACCGTTTTCGGCTCGTTTTAAACTTACGCGCACCGTCATATCCGCACCGGTGTAGTTAACCGAATTACCGATAAGATTATAAACGACTTGCTCGATTTGCCTCTCGTTACAAACGGTAAAAAGGTCGGGTTCTACGCTACAATCGAGTTTATACCCCTCCCTTTCGCAAAAATCGGAAAAACGGTAAACCACGCGCTCTACGAGTTCCGATAAATTAGTTTGCTCGGCGTTATCAACGCCGTCGGAGTTTTGCAATTTCGAAAGGTCTAAAATATCGTTGACCAGCATTGCCAGCCTATCTGCCTCGTCGATAATAACGCGGGTGTGCTCCTCACGCTTTTGCTTGTTTTCGCCCGAAATATCTATAATCATTTCAGCGTAAGCTTTTATCATCGTAAGCGGCGTTTTTAAATCGTGCGAAACGTTAGCTAGCAAGTCGCGCTGTAAAAGCCCGGTTTTTGATATTCCGTCCTTCGCGTAGTTAAGTGCTTCGGCTAATTCGTTTAACTCTTCGTAACTTTCACCCGAAAAAACAACGTTGCCGTCGCCCTCCGCCCAGCGCTTGGCTGTATCGGACATTTTTTGTATGGGCGCGGAAAGCTTGGTTGCTATTACCCAGGACAGCACGAACGAAATTACTATTACCGCAACCGTTACGATTGCAAGCTGAATTTGAATAACCGAAATGTTTTCCGCCAGCGCGGCTTTAGGCGAAATTAAAAATAAATAGGAATCGCCTAAATCGTTCGAAACGCGGGTTACGTATACGCAAAAACTTTTTTCGCTAGACGAAGAATTCGCGTTTTCGTAATAAAAACAAAGCGATTGCTTACCCGAATTATCCAGTTTTAAAACGCTTTCTTCAAACAAAAGCGAATTTCTAAGCTCGTCTGTTCCGACCACCAAAGGTTTGTAATCTTCGCGCAAAAAATACGAATATATCGACTCTTTAATAAGTTCGTCGCCGCCTTCTTCAAAACGGCAAAGATAGGTTAAAACGCCCGTTTCGTTAGCCTTAACCGCGGTTGAAACCCATTTATCGATATGGTCGTTATCCGCCGTTTCGGTGTTCATCATAAGCGAAAGTTCGCCGCCCGTTTTTTCTAGCGCGATTTGCTTTACGCGCTGATAATACCCGTCCATAAAAACTACTTGCAATATCCAGATTGCAAAAATCATAATTACGGTATATAGTATAAAATACGTCCAAATATTGTATTTAAGTTTTTTTAAGTCAGCTTTAATTTTCATTGCCGATAGCCCCTAAATATAGCTAAAACAAAATTACGCGTGGCATAAAAGTTTTTAAAATCGCTTATTATAAGCACGATTTTTAAAATTATTACGAGTTATTGTTTTTCATCGAACTTGTAGCCCATTCCGCGGAGCGTTACTATAAACTTGCGATATTGCTTTAAATTTGCGCGCAACATTTTAACATGGGTATCGACGGTTCTGTCATCGCCGAAAAATTCAAAACCCCAAACGTCTTGTAACAGCTTTTCGCGCGAGAGGGCTACCCCCCTGTTTTTTACCATATAAAACAACAGCTCGTATTCTTTTGGTGTAAGCGTTGCGGCAACACCGTCTACGCTAACGCTTCTACCGACGACGTCTATTTCGAGCCCCTCGAATTTGAGCGTTTCGTTTAAGCCGCGTTTTTGTCCGCGCTTTAACACCGCGCCTATTCGCGCCATAACTTCTTTGGGCGAAAACGGCTTTACCACGTAATCGTCTACACCGAGCTCGAAACAACGAATTTTATCGTCCTCTTCGCCCCGTGCGGAAAGCATTATTACGGGCACTTGCGAAAACGTGCGAATTTCTTTTAAAGTTGAAAACCCGTCTAGCTTGGGCATCATTATATCCAGCACGATTAAATCGTATTTTTCGTTTTTGCATTTTTCGATTGCAACGAATCCGTTTTCAGCGCCATCCACCAAATAATTAGAAGCCTCTGCGTATTCTTTTAAAACTTCTATAATTTTTGCTTCGTCGTCTACGATAAGTAATTTTTGCATAACCGCTCCCTTAATT
>CAYZWD010000054.1:0-1067 GCA_964482115.1 uncultured Acidiphilium sp.
TTGTTAAAAATATCGCGTAGCTTTGTTAAAAAAACGCGTAGCTTTGTTAATAATATCGCGTAGTTTTGGCAAAAATTGCGGTTTTTAGGCATTTTTAAGTTAAAATTGCAATTTTAAGCATAATATATACAACGACTTATAAAAAAGAAGAACCATGTTAAAAAGAATTGTTACGTCGATCGGCTTGGTGGCGGTAACGTTGGGCTTTTTTGCCTTACGGTTTATCGATTATCGCTGGTTTTACGTTTATTTTGCCATTATATCGCTCGTTTCTACTTACGAAATGACGAAAATGGTAAGCGAACGGATAAGTTTATTTCAGAAAATAGCTATTTTAGGCGGGCAAGCGTTTGCGCTGCTTGCGTTTTTCTTGGGCGAAGAATTCCCGTTTGCGACGGAATATTCGGGCTTAGTTTTAGCCATGGCGGCTTACGTTGCCGACCTTATGGTTATAGTAACGGTTTCGATTTTCTCACGCGAAGAAGCTCCGTTAGAGGGGCTTGCTTTTTCGGCGCTTTGCTTGTTTTATCCCGGAATACTTCATTTATCCATGTTTATGCTCAACGCGTTAGAGCTTAATTCGCTGGTAGCGGTTACTTTGCTTTTTGCCGTTTCGCCGCTGTGCGATACTCTCGCGTTTTTTACGGGCATACTCTTTAAAGGCGAAAAGCTTTGCCCCGCCGTCAGCCCTAAAAAAACCATAAGCGGCGCGATAGGCGGGTTGCTAGGCGGAACGCTCGGCGGCATTTTGGTTTACGCCGTGCTTAACGCGCAAAACAACGTGGTGTACCGCGGCTCGGTAAGCCCGTATTTGTTTTTCGCTTTGGTAGGGTTCGTTGCCGCCGCTTTAACCGAAATAGGCGATTTAGCCGAAAGTTATATAAAACGCCGCGTCGGCGTTAAAGATTCCGGAGTTATTTTCCCCGGTCACGGCGGTATGCTCGATAGGGTGGACGGAATGTCTTTTGCAGCGCCATTTATATGCTTAGCCGTAACTTTCATGTAAAAAATAGCGCTTATGCGCTTCGCTTAAGTTCGTTCTTCGCCACTTTTTTAAATTCCTACGA
>CAYZWD010000054.1:1167-6351 GCA_964482115.1 uncultured Acidiphilium sp.
GCCGAACGCCTGCTTAGAGCTCGCACCTAAACGCTATTTTAAAAGAGGAAAAAAATATAAAACTGCGCTTATGCGCTTCGCTTAAGTTCGTTCTTCGCCACTTTTTTAAATTCCTACGACCAATGAGGTCGCCCCCTTTAAAAAAGATGCCGAACGCCTGCTTAGAGCTCGCACCTAAACGCTATTTTAAAAGAGGAAAAAAAATATAAAACTGCGCTTATGCGCTTCGCTTAAGTTCGTTCTTCGCTTAAGTTCGCTTCGCCACTTGATTAAGGCGATTTCTCGCTAATTAGCGTTACTTTAACGACAGAAAAGGTCGTTTCGCCAACCGTTTAAAAAAACATCAAAAAAATATCAAAATGAAAAAAATCGCATTGTTGGGTAGCACGGGTTCTATAGGCAAACAGGTTTTGCAAGTAGTTAGGCGCTATCCCGAAAAATATAAAATAGTATCGCTGTGTTGCGGCAATAATGCGCGGCTTTTAGGCGAACAAATACGCGAGTTTAAACCGCTCGTGGCGGGGCTGACTAATCCCGAAAGCGTTTTCGAGGTAGGCACTTTACCGCAAAACGCGCAGCTTTTTACGGGCGAGCACGCCTTAGAGCACTGCGTTATAGACGAGGCGGACGTCGTTTTCGTTTCGGTGGTAGGTTTTTGCGGGCTTAAAGCCGTGTTAGAGGCAGTCAATCGCAAAAAGACCGTGGCGCTCGCTAATAAAGAGGCGCTCGTTGCGGGCGGAGAGCTCGTTATGCCGCTAGCTAGCAAAAACGGCGTGCAAATAATACCCGTCGATAGCGAGCATTCGGCAATTTGGCAAGCGTTAAACTTTAACCGCGGCGCAAGCTTTAAGCGCATATTGCTTACGGCAAGCGGCGGCGCGCTAAGAAACGTGCCTATAAGCGAGTTAAACGCCGTTACGCCCGAGCGAGCGCTTAAACACCCCAACTGGCAAATGGGCGCGAAAATAACTATTGACTGCGCTACGATGTTCAACAAGGGGTTAGAAGTTATAGAGGCAATGCACCTTTTTAACTGCGGGTTAGATAAAATAAAAGTGCTAGTTCACCCTGAAAGCGCGATTCATTCGATGGTAGAGTTTAACGATAACGCGGTTATCGCGCAAATAGCAAACCCGTCTATGGAACTGCCTATTCAGTTGGCGTTATCTTTCCCTGAAAGGGAATTTTGCGGCGTAGAACCTTTCGATTTTACCGCTACTCCGCTACATTTTAGCGAGGTAGATATAAACCGCTATCCTTGTTTTTCGCTTGCGCTTGCCGCCGCTAAAGAGGGCGGTTGCGTTCCGTGCGCGGCTTCGGGGGCTAACGAGCAAGCCGTAAAAATGTTTTTAAACGGGCAAATCGGTTACGGCGGAATAGCTCCGCGTATCGAAAAAGCTATCGCGCAGTGCGAACGCTTGCCCGTAACTTACGAAAATCTTGTTTTAACTGATTATAAGGCGAGGGAATGCTCCCGCGCTTTTAAGGAGTAAACGAACTTGAATTTTAATATACAAAACCAACTTTACAATTTAAACGCGAGCGGCGTATTCGGAACCATTCTTTCGGTCGTAGCCGCGCTTTTGATATTGCTGTTTATGATAACCGTGCACGAATTCGGGCATTACGCCGCGGCAAAATTGCTCGATTTTCGCGTTAACGAGTTTTCTATCGGTATGGGCCCCGCGCTTTATAAACGCAAGCTAAAAAACGGCGAGCAGTTTTCCATTCGCGCGCTGCCGCTGGGCGGATATTGCGCGTTCGAGGGTGAAGACGAAGACAATTCGGATCCTCGCGCGTTCAATAACAAAAAACCGTGGCAACGGCTTATAGTTTTGGTGGCGGGCGCTACCATGAACTTTATTAGCGCTATTTTGATTTTTTGCATAGCGTTTTGCGGATACGGGCAAATGTGCGTTCAGGCGTTCGAGGTTAAAAATTCGGGCGCGCCGTATACCCTTTGCGACGGCGACGTTATTTTAGAGCTTAACGAAAAAAATATTTATTTATCTACCGATTTAGCCGCCGCGTTAAACGGCAAAAACAAAGGCGATATAGTAACCGCCGTGGTTATGCGCGGCGGAGAACGCCAAAAAATACAAATCCGTTTAAACCAAACCCCGTCTTCTAGCAATTTGCAAGATTACGGCGGAGTTTTCGAAAGCCTTTCGCTTGCTACCATTTACGGCGCGGCTGAAGTAGTCGTTGACAATAACGATAAAAACCGCGTTTTGGTAGGCGATTGGTTGCTTCGCTACGCTTACGAAAAACCTCCCGTTACGGCGGGTGAACTTAGCGGCGCGGGCGGCGACGTCGGCGAAAGCGGCGTTATTGCGGATAACGGCGGCACGGGCGAGGTTTTCGATTATTATATTTACGGCGAAAACGGCGAAAAAACTCAATATTTTATGAGTGATTACTATTATTATTCGTTGCCGCGCGCCTACGGAGAACGAGAAATTTGCGAGGCGGTTCGCGGCTTAAAAACGGGTGATAAACTGTATTTCTTTTTATCGCGCGCGGTAGACGATTCTGCCGAACGCGTTTTGATAACCTTAAACGCTAACGCCCCCGTAGACTATTCGCAATTTACGAACGAGCAATGCCTTAAATTTTTAAATATATCTAAGCTCGCGGGGCAATGGAGAATGACTTCTGAAAACGTGCGCTTCGGCTTTTTTGAAAATATAGGCAGAGCGGTGGTTTATTCGGTTAAAAACTGCACGGTTTCTTTAAGAGCGCTAGGGCAAATAATAACCGGCAAGCTTTCTATAAACAACATGAGCGGAACTATAGGCACTATCGCGCTAACTTCGCAAGTTGCGTCGCAAGGCTTTAAATACGTGCTCGAAATGGCGGGGCTTATAGGCGTTTCGCTTGCCGTGTTCAATCTATTGCCTATCCCCGCGCTAGACGGCGCTAGGGCGGTTTTCGTTATAATCGAGTGGATACGCAAAAAGCCCGTCAACAGGAAGGTTGAAGGTATTATTCACGCCGTAGGGCTTATAGTTTTGCTTATCTTTTCGCTTTCTATCGACGCGATAAAGCTGTTTATTTAAATTTACGATAAAGCTTATTTAAATTTATTTAACGCGATCGTTTTAAATTTTGCCGCGGTTTATAGCGAATATTATTTATAACTAACGTTTTTTATCGTGAATATTTACGCGGCGCGCTAGCTATGCGCGCCTTTTTAAAGGTGATTTAATGAAAATTTTTGCCATAAGCGATTTACATATGTCCGCCGCCTCGCCCAAGCCTATGAATATTTTCGGCGCGAATTGGAACGACTATCTTCAAAAAATATCTGCCGACTGGGCGGAAAGGGTTGCCGACGACGACGCGGTTATAATCGCCGGCGATATCAGTTGGGCTATGAACTATTCTGAGGCGGCTTTAGACTTTGAATTTTTTAGGGGGCTTAAAGGCAAAAAAATATTCGTGCGCGGCAATCACGATTATTGGTGGAAGGGCGTTTCGCGCATTCGCGAAAAAGTGCCCGAAAATTGTTACTTACTGCAAAACGACGCGGTTAAATTCGGCAACGTAGTGTTTTGCGGTTCGCGCGGGTGGCTGGTTCCCGGTTCGCCCGACTTTTCTAAAACCGACGAAAAAATTTATCTGCGAGAAACCGAGCGGTTAAGGCTTGCGTTTTTTGCGGCGAACAGGCTTAAATCCGAGGGCGATAAGCTGGTTTGCATAACGCACTTTCCTCCGTTTAACGCTCGGCGCGACGATAACAAATTATTGCAACTCATGCGCGAAAACGGCGTTAACGCCGCGGTTTACGGGCATTTGCACGGCAAAGATTCGCGCGCGGATAAGTTAGTTGAACTGAACGGCGCGGAGTTTTATCTTACCTCGTGCGATTTGGTCGAGAACAAATTGGTTGAAATAAAGCTTTAAAACAATAAACCGTAAGGTAAAAAACAAGGTGTAATTATGGATTCTTCAGAAAAAAACGTTGAAAACACTCAAGAAAAAAGCGAACTAAAGCCCGCAAGCGCTTTAAAAAAACTAGCGGCACGCTGGTTTATCGACGCGTTTTCGGGTATGGCGCAAGGCTTGTTCGTAACCTTAATCGCCGGAACGATAATTAAAACCGTCGGCACGCTTTTCGATAAAGCGGGGCTTGGCGCGGTAGGCGCGGTTTTCACGCTGATAGGTTCGGTTGCAAGCGTTTTAATGGGCGCGGGCATAGGCGCGGGTATAGCTTCTAAGCTGAAAGCTCAGGGCTTAGTGGTGTTTTCAGCCGTCGTTGCGGGTTTTATGGGCGCTTACGCAGAGCAAATTATAGGCGCAAAAATTACTTATTCGCAAATAAGCGTTGCGCTTAACGGTTCTGCTGCCGATTTGTTCAATTTTATTGCGGCTAAAAATTCGCCGGGCAACCCCATAAGCGCGTATATTTGCGCGCTCGCCGCGGTAGAGCTGGGCAATTTAGTGGCGGGCAAAACTAAACTAGATATTCTTTTAGTTCCGCTAACCTGCATTTTAAGCGCCTTTTTAGGTTGTTTCGTTTCGGTTCCGTTTATATGGGTTATAAGCCTTTTAAGCCGTGCGATAACCGTTGCCACGGGCGCCGTGCCGTTCGTTATGGGCGTGGTTATTTCGGTAATTATGGGGCTTTTGCTAACTTTGCCTACGTCTTCCGCCGCTATTTGGGTGGTGGTCGCCTCCGGCGTGCTTGCTAGCGGAACCGACGTAGAACAATATAATATGTATCTTGCGGGAGGCGCGGCTGTCGTCGGGTGCGCGTGCCATATGGTCGGTTTCGCGGTGATGAGTTATCGCGAAAACGGTTGGAGCGGGCTGATTTCGCAAGGTTTGGGCACTAGCATGTTGCAAATTCCCAACGTTATGAAAAAGCCCGTATTGTTCGTTCCGCCCGTTATCGCAAGCGCGGTTTGCGGCCCTCTTGCTACTTGCGCGTTTAAACTTTTGTGCGACGCGTCCGGCGGAGGTATGGGCACTAGCGGCTTAGTAGGCGTTATCGGCGTTATAACCGCCAGCGCTAAAAACGGTTCGCCCGCGTGGCTTACGGCGCTTGGCATAGCGTTGCTTATGTTTGTTTTGCCCGCGATAATAAGCCTCGGCGTTTGCGAGTTTATGCGCAAAAAGGGCGTTATTAAGTTCGGCGATTTGAAAATTTAAGCTTAAATTTAATTCGGTTTATAATTAATG
>CAYZWD010000055.1:0-1389 GCA_964482115.1 uncultured Acidiphilium sp.
GTTCGTTATGGGCGCGTTGTTTTGCCTTATCGCAATAAAAAGCGGTTCGGTATTTCCGTCTATGATAATGCACTTTATAAACAATTTTTATATAATAGTCGTATATTTCGCGTTGCCGTCCGATTTCGTTATGCCGTCGTTTATAGAAATTCCTTTGGGCGTTTTAGCTTTGCTGGCGCTTATTGCAAGCGCGTTTTATCTTATAAAAAAATGCAATCAGCCCGAAGTAGAATTAAAAACCACGCAAAAATATTTGCAAATTTTTAACGAACGAAGCGAGCGCAAGCAATTTTTGCTGTTTTCGCTTGCGGGCGTGGCGCTTTGCGCGTGCATGTGGCTATTGAGTTTATTTCCGCAGTAAGGGGGTAACGGCTTACGTTTAAGGTCAATTTAGTGGTCGTAGGAAAAATTAAAGAAAAATTTTATTCGGACGCGGCAAACGAATATATAAAACGGCTTTCGCGCTTTTGCAGCGTTAGCATAACCGAGTGTGCGGAGCAAAGTTTAGAGGGCGTTTGCGCCCAAACCGCGCTTAAAAAAGAGGGCGACGAGATTTTGACGCGCTTAAAAGGTAGGGTTATAGCTTTATGCGTGGAGGGTAAGGGCTGTTCTTCGGAGCAGTTTGCCAAAAAAATAAGCCAAGCAAAAGATTCCGTCGGCGAGGTTACTTTCGTGATAGGTTCTTCTTGCGGGCTAGACGAGCGGGTTAAAACGCGTGCGGACGAGCTTTTATCTTTTTCGCAAATGACTTTTCCGCATATGCTGTTTAGGGTTATGCTGCTCGAGCAAATTTACCGTGCGTGCATGATAAACGGCGGGGGTAAATATCACAAATGAACGGGCTTATTCAATCGAAAAAACAGCTTGAAAAGCTAAGAATTTTGCGTGAAAAACAGCGCGAGCAAGACGAAGTTTTTATGCAAGCGGCGCTACGTCAAGCGGAGCAAGCTTTTGCCGCGGGTGAAATACCCGTCGGTGCGGTAATAGTTAAAAACGGCGAAATAATAGCCGAGGGCAAAAACCAAAAAGAAACTTTGGATTGCGCGGTTTATCACGCAGAAATAAACGCGATTATAAACGCAAGCAAAAAGCTGGGGTGGCGGCTCGACGGTTGCGAAATGTACGTTACGTTAGAGCCGTGCGTTATGTGCGCGGGCGCGATAGTTTCTTCGCGCATAAAACGGGTGGTTTACGGCGCTAGCGAGGCTAAATCGGGCTGTTTTTCGCTAGAAAAAAGCGGCGTTAACGTGCTCGTTAACGTGCTTGAAAAAAGCGGGCTTAACTTTAAAACCCAAAGCGAGGGCGGCGTTTTAGAATGCGAATGCTCAGAGCTGCTTAAAAAGTTTTTTGCCGCGCGCAGATAAGTTTCTGCCGCGCGCAGATAAGTTT
>CAYZWD010000055.1:1489-6281 GCA_964482115.1 uncultured Acidiphilium sp.
TGCCGCGCGCAGATAAGTTTCTGCCGCGCGCAGATAAGTTTTTGTTATCGTGTAGCCTGATTTTTTATAACGCGCTCGGCGTTTATAGCGCCCGCGGCTTATTATAAAACGATATTATTAAGCCGTATAAGGCAAAAAAATAAAATTAAATTAACAAAAAGCAATTTAAGGGCTTTTTTAGTTGACTGAAACGCGGATTTTTATTATCATGATAATGCTCGCTTAGTCGCGAATAAAAAATCGCGGTTTAGCGTTGAGTTATAAAAACGGCAAAAACGTCTATGGCGTTAAAAATACAACATTTAATAACGGCGGAGGTCCATATGATTACACACAGCACGGAAATTAAGCTTTTTTCCGGCAATTCTAACAGACCGCTTGCGGAGGCTATCGCACGCGAACTTAAACTAGAGCTAGGCAACCTCGAGGTAGGGCACTTTTCAGACGGAGAAACGAGCGTACATATCGGCGAAACCGTTCGCGGACGCGACGTTTTCATAATTCAGTCTACGTCTTATCCCGTAAACGAAAATCTTATGGATCTTTTAGTCTGTATCGACGCGCTCCGCCGCGCCAGCGCAGGCAGAATTACCGCCGTAATTCCTTATTTCGGTTATGCCCGTCAAGACAGAAAGGCTCGCCCGCGCGATCCTATTACGGCAAAACTCGTTGCGGATATAATAACTTCCGCCGGTGCGGACAGAGTTCTTACGATAGACCTTCACGCCGCGCAAATTCAAGGCTTTTTCGATATCCCCGTCGACCATTTGGAAGGCGGACCTATCCTTTATAAACACTTTAAGAGCATGGCTGACGACGATTTCGTAGTAGTTTCGCCTGACGTAGGCAGCGTTTCGCGTGCGCGTAACGTGGCAACCAAACTCAATTGCCCCATGGCTATTATCGATAAGCGCCGCCCCAAAGCCAATCATGTTGAAATTATGAATATTATCGGCGACGTTAAGGGTAAAACCTGCCTTTTGGTAGACGATATGATAGATACGGCCGGCACTATTTGCCAAGGCGCGGAAGCTCTTGCCAAAAACGGCGCTAAAAAGATTTACGCTTGCTGCACGCACGCCGTTTTATCCGGACCCGCGATAGACCGTCTTACCGCGTCGCCCATCGATAAAGTAGTTACGCTCGATACCATCAATCAACCCGAAGAGCACAAAATTCCCAAGTTGGAAGTATTATCCGTAGCTAAGCTTTTGGCAAAAGCTATCGAAAACATCTATCTCGATAAAAAAATGAGCGAAATTTACGATTCCTAAGTTTTTAGCAAATCGTTTTAAGCTTAAAAAACTAAAAATTATGCAAAAGAGGGCGTTTTTTAAATGCCCTTTATTGCTTTTATACGGCGTAGCCGTTAAAAACGAACGGTTGCAAAGGAGTGAAGCATGAAAATTATATTCGGGCTGGGCAATCCCGGTGCGGAATACGCTAAAAATTATCATAATTTAGGCTTTATGGTTTTAGACCGCGTTGCCGAGGCGCTTCGTTGCGATATAATTAAAAAGGGCAAAAAAAGCCTTTACGGCGAGGCGGTTTTTTCGGGCGAGCGCGTTTTGCTCGTTAAACCGCTAACTTATATGAATTTAAGCGGCGAATGCGTTAGCGAATATCTTAACTTTTATAAGTGCGATTTAAACGACGTTTTGGTTGTTTACGACGATATCGATATAGATAAAGGAGCAATACGCTTTAAGCCTAGCGGGCTTGCCGGCACGCATAACGGAATGCGTAATATAACCAAGCTTATAAGTTCGCAAAATTTTCCGCGGCTTAGAATAGGTGCTAAAAACACCAATCCCGAAATACCGCTTATAAATTACGTTTTAATGAATATACCTAAGGCGGACATGCAAATTATCGAACCCGCGTTAGACAGGGCTAAAAATTGCGCGCTCGATTTTATAAAGGGCGTTTCGTTCGACGAGCTTATGTGCGAATATAACCGCCGCTGAATCGGTTTTAAGCTAAGTAAAACACCCCGCGCTTTTTGCGGCGAAAAATCAAAAAGCCCCGCTATAGGTCGATTATCGCACGGTTCGGGGCAAACGTTACCGCTTTAACGCGCAAAAAACGCCGCCTCAAAAAGCTATAAAAAACGCTATATGTTAAGCAGATATATACAACTTGAAAACTTGGGCGATAGCTTATATACGCTCAAAAAAAACGTCCGCGGGGGGATACCTTCCGCGGCTTTCGGCGTACAATTTCCGCACAAATGCCATATTGCGGCGTGCTTAGGGCTACCCGTTTTATACGTCGCGCGGGACGGCTTAACCGCTCGTGCCGCGGCGGCGGAAATGCGGGTTATAAGCGGGGAGCGCGCCGTGTATATCCCCGCCAAGGAGGACGTGCTTTTATATAACAAGGCTTTTTCGAAAGACGCGCTTTACGGGCGAATCTCATCGCTTTACGCGCTACAAAACGGCGTAAAAATAGCAACTTGCACGTTCGAAAGCTTATTCCAGCTTATGCCGCGCAAAATAAGTTCGCTCGAATTTAACGCGGGCGGCGAATACGATTTTGCCGATATAACCCAAAAACTTGTAAAATTCGGCTATAAAAGAACGGACGCGGTTGAAAAAAAAGGCGAATTCAGTTTCCGCGGCGACGTTTTATACGTTTTTGCAGTTAACGCGGACTCGCCCGTGCGGCTAGACTTTTTCGGCGACGAGCTTGAAAAAATGCGGGTGTGCGAGCAAGGCGGAACTTTTAGCGAAAATTTGCAAACTTTTACGGTTTTGCCCGCCAAAGATTTTACAGTAGATCCCGCCGAACGCGTGCTTTTAACGGAGCGGCTCAAAGCCGAAAAACGCGGACTGCCGCTAACCGTTTATTCGGAAAAATCGCGTGAAATTATAAACGAGCTTATCGAAAAACTAGAAGAGGGCGGCGAGGACTATTCGCTTTCGTTCTTAGCTCCGCTGTTGCATTCTATGCAAGGCAGCGTGCGTGATTATTTAGGCGACGACGCGGTTATAGTTTTCGACGAGCCTAAGCTTCTGCGCGACGAAATCGGCGGTATATTAAAAGAGCATGCCGAAAGGTGTTTGTCGTTAAAGCGGAGCGGCGAATGTTTATCGTTTACGCAAAACCAATATAAAAGCGAAGGTTTGGTTAAAAAAGAGCTCGATTTTTCGCGCAAGTTGGCGCTTAGTTCGCTTACCGCGCGCGTTGAGTTTTTTAATCCGCTTTATACCGAAACGATAAATTGCGGCAGCGTTCCGCGCTATTTTTTAAAGCCCGCCGAGCTTTTTACGGATATACGCAACTGGCGCGCTACGGGCTATCGCGTTTTGGTGTGCTGCGGAAACGCCGAGCGCGCCGCAAGGCTTGCCGCCGATTTAGACGAACGCGGCGTTTTTAACGATAGAATTAACGATTTTAACGCAGATTTTTCGGGCGTTAAAATAACCGAATATTATCTTACCAACGGTTTTATTTATCACGAAAGCAAAACCGTAGTTATCGGCACGGGCGACGTTTACGTGCGCCAAGCCGAAAAAAAGCTAAAACGCCGCAGGGGCGATCTTTACGTTGCACCGAAAGAGGGCGATTATTGCGTGCACGAGGTTCACGGCATAGGCGTGGTGCGCGGAACTAAACGCATAACCACGTCGGACAGCACTAAGGATTACGTAGCCATCGAATACCGCGGCGGCGATATGCTCTACGTGTGCGTAGATCGCATGGACTGTTTAACCAAATACCTCGGCGCGGAAGAGCGCCCGCAACTTTCAAAAATAGGCGGGCAAGAATTCGAAAGGGTAAAGCGGCGCGTTCAAGATTCTATAAAAGCGCTTTCAATCAACCTTAAAAAGCTTTATCGCGAGCGGCAGCAAAAAAAGGGTTATGCCTTTCCGCCGGACGACGCGCTCGTAGAAGAATTCGAAAACGCGTTCGAATACGAACCCACCGAAGATCAGCTTCAATCCATTGCCGAAATAAAGCGGGATATGGAATCCGAGCGGGTTATGGATAGGTTGCTTTGCGGCGACGTAGGCTACGGCAAAACCGAAGTTGCCATGCGCGCGGCGTTCAAGGCGATAGAAAACGGCAAGCAAGTGGCGTTTATCGCGCCGACCACCGTCCTTACCGAACAGCACTATATGAGCTGTTTGAAAAGATATAAAGATTTCGGCGTTAGAATAGGCGTTTTAAACCGTTTCAGGAGCGCTAGCGAACAACGAAAAACGCTTTACGAGCTGTCGGAGGGCGGAATAGATTTGCTTATAGGCACTCACCGCGCGTTTTCAAAGGACGTCAAGTTTAAAGACTTAGGGCTTTTGATTTTAGACGAAGAGCAGCGCTTCGGCGTAGAGCATAAAGAAAAATTAAAACTCATTAAAGAAAACGTAGACGCGCTTTCTATGTCCGCCACGCCCATTCCGCGAACTTTGCATATGTCGCTTTCGGGCATACGCGATATAAGCACCATAAACACCCCGCCGGGCAACCGCATTCCGGTGCAAACTTTCGTAACGGAGCTTTCGGATTCGCTTATTAAAGACGCTATAATAAAAGAACTTTCGCGCCAAGGGCAAACCTTCGTTTTGTTCAACCGCGTAGAGGGCATAGAAGATTTTGCGTCTTACGTAAAAGGGCTAGTGCCCGAAGCCCGCGTAAACTTCGCGCACGGGCAAATGCCCGAAAAAACTTTGGAACAGCGCGTTTTGGCGTTTTATCGCAAAGAATACGACGTGCTGGTTTCAACCACGATTATAGAAAACGGCGTAGATATACCGGACGCAAACACCATAATCGTTACCGACGCCGATAA
>CAYZWD010000056.1:0-3457 GCA_964482115.1 uncultured Acidiphilium sp.
AAAATACGCTTAAATAATTTGCTCTATTTCGTCTATAATTTTTAAAAGCTTGCCGTCCGAGTTATAACTGTAAGTTTTTTCGCCGCAAACGATAATATGATCTGAAAGCCTAACGCCGTGAAATCTAAGCGCGGCATAAATCTGTCTGGTCGCCTTATCGTCTGAATAAGAGGGGCTAACGTCGCCGGATAAATGGTTATGGCACACCACAACCGACTTAGGCGCGGTTAACAAAACGCCCTTAACCAGCTCGCGCGTGTCGATTTCAACGAACGACGACGAATGGCTTGAAAAAATTTTTCTTAGCACGGTATTACCGCAAGCGTCTAAATAAAAAGCGACGAATTTTTCTTCCGTAAAAGGCTTAAAAGCCGCAATTAGCGGTTTTTTAAAGTCCTCATAAGAAAATTTAGGCAGAGTTTTAAAGCCCTTTTCTTCGCAAACGCGCATACACTTACCTATAGTAATTAAAAAAGCGGCGGTTCTGTCGCCAACGCCCTCAATGCTTTTAAGCGCCGCGCCGTCAGCCGCAAACACTTTGCGAATATCGCCGAACGAATTCAAAATAGAGTGAGCAAGTTCGTTTACGTTTTTGCGCGGTATGGCATAAAAAAGAAGAATTTCAAGTAATTCGTGATCGGAAAGATCGCTGTTCGAAAGAAGTTTTTTAAGCATTCTTTCTCTGTGACCTTCGTGCATTATTGCTCAAATCCTCCTTTTTATTTTTAAAATCACTCTTTATTCATTTTACCATATTTAAAAAAAAGTGTATAATATTTTTAAGGCTTTTAGCGCATTTCTAACTAATTTGCGGCTAAAATTTTAAAAAAGAGGTGTTTTTATGTTAAAAAACTCGGCAGACGTCCTCTCCGCCGCGGTAGAATCCGACTTTTTGCAAGCGGTTAAGGGCGATATAAAAAAACTTTGCGCGTTCAAAAGCGTTCAGGGCGAACCTCTCCCCGAAATGCCGTTCGGCGAAGAAGTAGCAAAGGCGCTGGACTTTATGCTTAAACTAGGCGAAAGTTTCGGCTTTAAAAGCGTAAACTACGATAACTACGTAGGCGAAATAGTTTGGGAAGGTTCAGAAACGGACGAAAACGCAAAAACGCTAGGCGTGCTTTGCCATCTTGACGTCGTAAAACCGGGCAGACTTTCAGACTGGGTAAGCGATCCTTTCACCCCCGAAGAGCGCGACGGCAAAATTTACGCCCGCGGCGCTACGGACGATAAAGGTCCGGCGGTGGTTTCGCTTTACGCCATGAAAGCGCTTAAAGACGACGGTTTTACCCCGCGCCACACTATAAAACTTATTTTGGGCTGCAACGAAGAAACGGGCTGGGCATGCATGGAGCACTATAAAAAAGTGGCGTCGTTTCCCGATTTCGGTTTTTCGCCGGACGGCGATTTCCCGGTTCTTTACGCCGAAAAGGGCATTTTCGCGCCTACTTTCGAGTTCGACTGTTCCGATAAAATAAAAATAGCCGAGGGCGGCGAAATGGTAAATATCGTGTGCGATTACGCTTACGCCGTCGCGCCGATAAACCAAGAGTTGGCAAATTCTTTAGGGCTTAAAATAAACGGCGAAAAAATAGAAAGTTTCGGGGTTGCTGCTCACGGTTCAACGCCCGATAAAGGCGTTAACGCCATATATCCGCTTTTAAAATATTTAGCGGAATTAAAATTGGTTTCGCCCGAAATTCATAAGCTGTTGTTTGAAGATACGTTAAATCTTAAACAAACTCACGACGAAACGGGTTATTTAACCATGTCGCCCGATATTTTGCGCGCGGAAAACGGCAAATTAAAAATAAAGGTCGATTTCAGGTATCCCGCAACGCTGCCGCCCGAATTTATAACGCAAGCCGCCGATAAAATAGGCAAATACGATAAATCCGAAGCCAAGCATCAGCTTCCGCTTTTCAACGATAAAAACAGCTTTTTAATAAAAACTCTTTTAAATATTTATAACGAAGAATCGGGTGAAACAGCCGTTCCGGTGGCTATAGGCGGCGGAACTTACGCGCGCGCGCTGCCGTTAGGCGCGGCGTTCGGGCCCGAAATGAAGGGCGAAGATTCGCGTATTCATCAGCCCAACGAATTCATCAGCGAAAACTGCATTAAATTTTTATGCAGAGTTTATAAACGCGCCATAAAAGAATTAAGCGAATAACGAAGGAGAAAATTTTATGGACGAGCAAAAAAAATTTATTTACGTAAACGTAAACGGCAAAAAAGTGCGCTACGTTTTGCAAGAGGACGGTTCTTATTGCGAATGCACGGGCGAAAACTCTAACGATTGCAACGACTGCGACGCCCCTTGCCAAAACGGCGAAATCAACCCGTATTCAGCCGCAAACGACGACGAAGAAGACTTACGCTTTAATTATTCGAAAGAGCCTTCTAGCGGCGAAAGCGGGCGTAAAAAACGGTTTTTCAAGCGTGAAAAAAGCATGTGGGAATTCTTTCCGACGGCGTCGTTTTGCATTATTCTTTATTTATGCCTGGGCTTTGTTTGGGGCTTATGGCATCCGGGATGGTTGGTGTTTTTATTAGTTCCCATCGTAATAAGCGTATTTGAAAAAGGTTTAAAAGGCTTTCCTTATCCCATATTTACTGTTGGCGTTTTCTTATGCTTAGGCTGTATTTGGGGATATTGGCACCCCGGCTGGTTGGTATTTTTAACCGTTCCCATTTATTACACTATTTTATCAAGTAAATCGTTCCCCGCGTTTTTACACTCTATGTATCCGCTTTTCACCGTAATAGTTTATTTGGTATTAGGTTTTTCGTTTAATTTATGGCACCCCGGCTGGCTAATTTTCTTAACTATTCCCATATTCAACGGCTTTGCAGAAATGGTTCGCCACTCTAAAAGAAAATAATAATTATAAGCGCTAAACGAAAAAGCGGAGCAAAAAATTTTGCTCCGCTTTTTTATTTTAGCTCTATTTTTTTAAACCGTAAATAGTTTGTTTAGGTCCGTTATCGTTAATTAAAAGACTTTTATCTTTATATTTAAAAAGCAAAAGAATAAGAATATACGCGTCGCCGCAACAGCCGCCTAAATGCAAGCCTAAAAGAACAAACGATAAAATATACGAAAGCCCGTCTACAAACCAAAAAACGGCGGTTGCAACCCCTAAAATCACGCCTAAAACGACGAGCGGGGCAGCTAACGCTATAAGCGCGGTTTTTCTGTTAACGAAAACTTCCGGAACGCCGCAAAACGCGCAAGATAAACTTATTCCGAATTTTAATTTCGCTTTAGTTAAAACTTTATAAGCAACGCCGTGCAAAAGCTCGTGCACTATAATATAAACGAAAAGCAACACCGCAAAACACAGCATTTTTATTGCAAAAACCGTTAAATCTTTAGTGGTAACAATTTCAGCCTCGTCAAAAATATTTTTACTTAAAAACGCAATAATCACGACTAAAACGGTTATTAACAGCGAAA
>CAYZWD010000056.1:3467-6268 GCA_964482115.1 uncultured Acidiphilium sp.
ATTTTTCGCGTCTATTTCAAATACTTTTTCGTAATTTTCGGGAAGTACGCTATAACAATTTTTCATAATAAAAGGTAGGCGGCAAATTATTGCCGCCGTTTAAAATACTTTTTATTTTTAGTCGTCCGAACGCGAGCTATTGCCTATAAACGTTCCGAACGAAGTAACGTTGTGTTTATCCTTAGGCTTGCCGTACATTCCGCTGTCGCGTTTTTCACCGCGGAAACTACCGCGCCTGTCGCCGCGTCCGCCGCGCTCCTTACCGCCTCTGCGCGCAAAACCGTTTTTATCTTTATCGTAACTCTTAGTGCCGTTTTTACCGCGGCGGTCTGCCGAAATAGGTCTGTCATCGCGCAAGTCGTTAGGAACTATAACTATATAACGGTTAGGTTCTTTACCTTCAGATTCGGTTTTAACGTCCTCGCGTGAAGAAAGAGCGGTATGAATAATTCTTCTTTCAAACGGGTTCATGGGTTCTAAATTAACCTTTCTTCCCGTAGCCACGGCTTTATCGGCTAATTTTGTAGCCAAAGCGTTAAGCGTGGTTTCGCGTTTTTCGCGGTATTTTTCGCAATCCACTACGACGCGCTTATAATCTTCGCGCCCGATATTGGCAACCGCGCCCGCTAACGACTGCAACGCGTCTAACACCTCACCGCGGTAACCTATTAAAAACGACGAATTAGAGGCTACTAAGTTTATGCAAATTTTATCGTCATCGCGTGTAATTTCGGTGGTAGCGTGAACCTTAATAAGGTCGAAAAGTCCGTCTAAAAACTCAACGGCGCGCAAGCTGTCCGATTTTTTCTTGCTAACTCTAACGAGGGCGAGCGTAGTTTTTTTAAAAATCAAGCCCTTGCTTTGCGGCTCTTCTAAAACCTCTATTTCAGCCTCTTCCTTAGTTATTCCCAGCTGTTGCAATCCGTTTAAAATCGCCTCTTCAACGGTTTTGCCGTTTACTTCAATACTATCCATAAAGTAACTCCTTATCAGCGCGAAAGCGCGTAAATTATTTTCTTTTATTCTTTTTATTTTTATCGTTTTCGGGTGCGCGCCATTTACCAAGGCGTTTAAGTTCTATTTCTTCAGCCTCTTTAGCCGCTTGCTTTTCAAACTTCTTTTCAACGAAGAAGTTTATCAGCATGGTCGAAGACGTGCTGAATATCGAACTTACCACGATATATATCGAAAACGACGCAGTATACATAAACGAGAAGAAACCGAACATTATAGGCATCATCCACGTCATCATTTTTTGGCTTTGAGCCGCCGTTCCGTCCGCCCCGTCTACCGAAGAAAGTTCCATTTGAGTTTTGTTTGCTTTATTCATTAAAATTTGCGATAAAAGCATAGTGCCTATCGATAGCAAAACTAAAATCAAATACCCGTTGGGTTCGGTTTTTTCTTTTTCGAGGTTATGAGTAATTTCCGCGTAAACTTCTTCGCTCATCGATTCAACGGAGTTGTTTTTTCCGCTACAGCTTGCAGAGCATGAAGTAAAGCAGTTAGAGCTTATAGTAAAGCCGTAATCTTTAAAGGTTGCGCGAACTGGGTGTTCCCAAGGCAAGTCTTGCGACCAAATGTTTTTAACCCACAAAAATCTCAAATCTGTAGATCTGAAAACCTCGGCTGCAGCCTCACGCGCACTTTCCCTTACGGTATCGTTATAATACTCTTCAGCTAAGATATCAACGAGTTGACAACAAAGCGTTTCGGTAATTTCTTCGTCGCTCTTTTCGCCGAACGAAGAAGAATTGTAACTGTATAAAGAAGTGCTTTCGTCGTAATAAACGTGAATCGCTTTACCTTCTTCTTCATAGGTAGCTTTTTTAGAAACTAAGCCTATTACGTAATCGCCAAGCGGTTTTAACCGTTTTTGCTCGTCGGTTATATCGGCTTCGCTTTCAATATTAAGCATGTGCGCGGATAATTTTTTAATATTATCGCTCACTTCACCGTCAAGCGTAAAACTCGCGTTATATTCTTGATTTTTATTAACTTTAAAGCCGTAAGCCTTAATTTTATCCGAAGCGTTTGCTATTTCGTAAAGATTAACGTAATATTTTATTACGGTATCTTCCGAATTTTCAATTTTTTCTTCTTTTTTATAAATATAGTTAGTACCGTGTTGTTCGTCGTAATTTTCAACGGTGTAAGTGTAGGTTTCAGCCATATTACACAAAACGCCGAAGTTAGCATGGTTAGAATAGGTAGAAAACTGACCTATAACGACGATAAAAATAATAAGAGTTAAAAGCGTAGGTAGGCATGAAGAAAAAGCGCTGTATCCGCTACTTTTATAAAGGTCTTGCAGTTTGCGTTGGTAAAGCTCTTTATTATTTGCGTATTGGCGCTGGAGTTTTTCAAGCTCCGGGCGCATTTTTTCCATTTTAATTGCGTTTTTCTTGGTAGAAACGCGTGAGATTATATCGAAAGGTAAAGTAATAAGCTTTAAAATCAGCGTAAAAACTATAATTCCTAAACCTATACTGTTACAGCTTTCAATTAGCCACTTTATAATATTACCCAACCAGTCTAACTCGATAACGTTTTCAATCGAGCCTATAATCGTTGGTGAAACTGAAAGTAGTGCAGAAAAATTCATTATTCTCCTTAAGCTTTAAAAAAATTCAAACGGCAAAAATTACAAAAGCCATTTTTTAACGCGCGGGTTATCCGGAACGGGATCCGACCCGCCTTTGTTAAGCGAGTTACAACGCAAAATTCTAAATAATATTAAAGTAAAGGCTGAAAGAAAACCGTATTTTTCAAGCGCCTCTATCGCGTATTCGCTGCAAGTG
>CAYZWD010000057.1:0-6175 GCA_964482115.1 uncultured Acidiphilium sp.
CGCAAGCCGATTAAGTCCGGGAGGTAAAAAAATTATGACGAAGTACGAAATGCTTTACATTTTGTCCGCCAAGCTTGGTGACGAAGCCAAAGACGCGATTATCGCTAAATTCGAAGGCATCGTAACCGGCGCTAACGGCACGGTTGAAAAGACCGACAAATGGGGAGCTAAAAAGCTGGCTTATCCTATCAACTACGAAACGGAAGGCTTTTACGTTCTTATGACGTTCGAATGCGCGCCCAGCCTCGTTGCCGAGCTCACCAGAGTTGCCGGTATCACCGAAGGCATGCTGCGCCAAATGATCACTAAGCGCGAAAACTAATTTGCCGTTTTGGGCGAAAATCGCCTAAAAAACGGTAAAAACACGTCGTAAAAAGCAAACTAAGGAAGGTTAACGAGTTTATGAACAAAGTATTTCTTATAGGTAACTTAACGCGCGATCCGGAATTATCCGAAACGCCTAACGGCATTAGTCTTTGCCGTTTCGGAATAGCCGTAAACCGCAACTATTCGGGTAGCGACGGCGAGCGCCAAGTAGATTTTTTCAATATCACCGTATGGCGTACTCAAGCCGAAAATTGCGGCAGATACCTTAAAAAGGGCAGCAAAGTGGCTGTTTTCGGCAGCTTGCAAAGCCGCACTTACGAAGATAAAGAGGGTATTAAGCGCACCGTAACGGATATCGTTGCCAACGAGGTAGAGTTTTTAACCTCGCGTTCTTCCGCAGAATCTCAAGACGACGAGTCAAGGCAGTCGGCACCCGCTCCCGCGGCTAAAAAAGCGGAGCTCGAAATTATGTCCGACGACGAAACCCTTCCTTTCTAATTTTAAATTAACGGAAGTTACAAGCGCAAATTAAGCGCCCCGCCTTATAAAAGGTGCGTGCGTTGCCCGCGCGCGCAAACAAACGGGAATTCGGGCAAATAAAATATAGGAGAAATCGGCATGGAAGAAGTAAAAGAAACCGTAGCGGTAGAAGCGGCACCCGCTGCTCCCGCAGAAGTCGTAGCGGAAACCACCGCGGCACCCGCGGCTGCACCCGCAAGAAAGCCCTTTAAAAGAATGAACAAGAAAAAGGTTTGCCAGTTTTGCATAGATAAAGCTACGCATATCGACTATAAGGACGTTGCTAAACTACGCAAATACGTAACAGAAAAGGGCAAAATGCTCCCCCGCCGCATGACCGGCGTTTGCGCGAAGCATCAAAGAATGCTTGCCGAAGCCGTTAAGCGTGCAAGAATAGTTGCGTTACTTCCCTTTAAGGGCGAGTAAAACGCAAAGCCGCGGTTAAATTTTTGAAGTGTTTTTATCAAAAAAAGCCGCGTAGCGGCTAAAACAAGCGGCAAAAAATGAAATTATATATAAAAAATAAGCGCGTGCGCTTTGCTAAAATGCAAAACGTACGCGCTTTTCTATTGCGTTAAATCGTGTGTTTAGTGCGATAAATCGTTTGTTTTACTGCGATAAATCGTTTGTTTAGTGCGATAAATAGCGGGTGAGGTTAGTGGCTTTATAATCGTCGATTAGATTATAGAAATGAGTCGGTTAAACCGAAAACGGAGTTTTTACGCGGGGTTAGGCGAATGCGTGTTTAATAAATTTTTGCTCGTATCGTTAAAAACGGCGTAAACCTTTGCCGAGAAGGGCAAAAAAGGCTTGCTTAAAACATTATCGGTTCAAATCTCTAACGGTTAAGCTACGTCCGAATTTTTTTGTTTGCTTTTTTTGCGTTCTTTTGCGATTTTGCAAGCGTTTTTAAGTTTGCTTTCGCGGTCGTTATCAAGCTCGGTGTATTTATGAACGGTTTTTTTCCAAACGCGTTGATTTCCGCATTTAAACAAGCCGACAACGCTGGCTAACGCATCGAACGCGGTCATAACGTAAACGGCTAGCATATTTGGTATAAAGTCTAAAAGCACGCGCTTTTTTTCTTGCAAAGTGCCGCTGTATAGCGATGAAAGCGGGTATAAAAACAACGAAAGCACTAGCATAACCGTGTTGGCGTAAGAAAGGACTTGAGGAATTGAATTTAGCCCCGGTTCAAAAATCATTAAATAGATATTCAGCGGAATTATTAAAACCGAGCAAAGCCCCAAAAGCCTAACGCATAAATAAACGAGCATATCGAGTTTTCTTAGCGTTGCGGTAAACGTTTTAAAATTGAACAGCTGAACCAAAAGCCACGGAAAATAGTGGAAGAAAACCCACCAGTGCCCTTGCGCCCAGCGCGTGCGCTGAACCAACGCCTGCTTTAACCCCGTAGGCTTTTCGTCGTAAATGCGGGTGTTGTGATTATAAACTATTTTGCGGTTTTTAACGGTCGCTTTAGCTTGAATTTCTAAGTCTTCGGTAAGCGAGGTGCAATTAAACCCGCCTATTTCTTTTAAAAATTCGGTTTGAATGGCGTAGCCCGTGCCGCCTATCGTGGGAACTAAGCCTAACTTTTGCTTGGGCATTTGCAAAAACGTGTTGAATATGCGGTAGTTTGCAAAGTATGCGCGGGCAACCCAACCTTTACTGTTTTTGCTGTCCAAATAAACTTGAACCATAGCGGGGCGTTTTTTGGGCGCATAGCTTAAATATTGGCTGTTAATATGCTTTAAAATATCGGCGTCTACGAAGTTGTCCGCATCTAAAATCATAAACATGTCGTAAGCCGAATAAAATTGGTTTTTGCTCTCCAATAACTCTATTCCCCAACGAATGGCGTGCGGTTTGCCGCGTTTTTGCGGGTCGCCGTCGTTACGTTCTAAAACGAAAAAGTTAGTTTTGCCGCAGGCTTCAACGGCGGCGCGCAATAGCCGTGCGGTGTTATCCGTGCAGTTATCCGCTAAAAAATAAATATTAAACAGTTTTTCGTCGTAGTTGATTTTAACGTAGTTATCTACGGTAGAGGCAACTACCGCGCCTTCGTTATGGCAGGGCACGAAAATGCAAAAGCGCAGCTCGTCGTTTCGCATGGGGTATTTTTGTTTGCATAAAAAAAGCCCCGTTATATAAAGAAAGGCGTAATATATCGCGTTTACTTCGGTTATCCAAAAAAGGACGCGCCAAATAATTAAAGCTATATACTTAAAATCCATAAAACTCCGAAAACATCTTACGGTAATTTATTTTTGCCCCGTTTAGCGAAAAACCCGATAAAGAGCAATAAAATTGAGCAAAACGCCAGGGCAGTAGATATATTCTATCATATAAAAAGCGCGCTGTCAAACGATTATCGCTTTAAGGAGCGCTATATCTTAATTTAGTGTTAAACAAAAAAGGCTTAGGTGATTTAAGCCTTGTTTTTAAAAGAGCGCTTTGCCGCGATAAGGCAAAGTATAAGCGCCGCGGGGAACACTGCGGAGGCTAAAACGCCTATTTTTAAATTATCGCCCGCCGCGCTAGAAACGAGCCCCGCAAGCGACGGGCCGCACATGCAACCAAAATCTCCCGCCAAGGCGAGCAGAGCGAACATAGCGTTTCCGCCGCCCACTTTATTAGCCGCCGAGCTTAGAGAGCCGGGCCACAAAATGCCAACCGAAAAGCCGCTTAAGCCCATTGCGGCGAACGCCACTATCGGGGAGGGGATTAGCGCGATTAAAAAACAACAAATTAAGCTGCCCGCGCCGCTGATAAGCATAAGCGTTTCTAAATTAGCGTTTTTTGATTTTCCGTATAACAGCCTGCTAGCGCCCATGCTCGCGGCAAAAACCGCAGGGCCCAGCAAGTCGCCAAGCGTTTTATTGCCGTTAAGCGTTTGTTCCGCCAAAGCCGACGCCCATTGCGAAATAGCTTGCTCGCTTGCCCCCGCGCATAAAATTATAAGCGCGAAAAGCCAAAATTTTGCGTTTTTAAACAAAGACGATACGCCGCCGTTTTCGCTTTGCAAGTTTTTAATAGGCACGAACGCGAAAAACACGGCGTTTGCCGCGGGTATTATTGCCCATAAAACCGCTAAAATTCGCCAATTAACCGTTCCGAACGCAAAAAAGAACGCCGTAGATAAAAGCGCAACGCCTAAGCACCCCCAACAATAAAACGAGTGTAAAAGGCTCATGGTTTGTTCTTTGCGTTCGCTGGGGCAAGCCTCTACGATAGGGCTGATAACCACTTCTAAAAGCCCGCCTCCGGTCGCGTATAACATCACGGCAATCAAAAGCCCCGCGAATTTAGAGGTTAAAACGTTGGGCAAAACAACCAAACCTATAAGCCCCGCGGCAGAAAAGGCGTTGGCGGCTATCGCGCACGCGCGGTAACCTATTTTATCAATAAAAAACGCGGAGACGAAGTCTATGCACAGTTGCAGCGCGAAGTTTAAGGTTATAAGCACGGTGATTTGCGCTAGCGGAATGCCGAACTCTTGCTCGAACGTTAAAAACAACAGCGAAACGAACGTGTTTACTATCGACGACGTTACGTATCCGAAAAAGCACGCCAAAATAGTGGGGCGGTATTTTTTAGTCTCGTTTAAATCGTTTTGCGCCGAAGCGTTTTGCGTCGTGGAGTTTTTATTCATAAAAAAACTTCCTATAAATTTTTATATGCAAATTTTAGCAAACGGAATTGAAATAGTCAAACAAAAAAAAGCGATAAATTAAAGTAGTTAAGCGCGTTTTTATAATTTAACTAAAAAATACCTCGTATAAGAAAATATTATACTTTAAGCGAGCCGATTAGCTAAAAACAAGTAAAAAAACAGTTGACGGACTTGCTTAAAAAATGATATAATCCGTATGCTTATAATTAAGGTGGGGTGTTTTGCGCCCTAAATGCAAAAATGCCGTTCAAAAATAAAAAAAGCGCCTAAAAACGCAAAAAACGGCTAAAAATTGCGCGGAAAGAGAGATGAAAAAAACGATTACTAAAAATTACACGATAAAAAGGGCGATTATAATAATTTTGGCGCTTTTGTGCGCGGCATGTTGCTTTGCGGCGTGCGGCACGGCGGAGCGAGAGGGTATTAAAGTCGTTTACGAGCTAGAGGGCGCGACCTATAAAAACAGCGGCGAGGCGGTAGAGGTGCGTTACAATTTTAAAAGCGGCGCCGCAAAAAACATAAAAGCGCTTGAAGATTTACCTGCGGGTGCACAAAGCACTATTGAAAAAGCGGGCTTCCGTTTAGAAGGTTGGTATAAAACCAAAACGGTAAGCGGCGAAACCGTTACTTATTCGGACAAATGGGATTTTTCAACCGAAACGGTTAGCGAAGAGGGCGTAACGCTTTACGCGCATTGGGTGCCCATAACCGTTTATAAATACGTTATTTGCAATTCGGATAATCAAGAAATAGGCGAATACGAAACCGACGTAGCTATTCCGTTTGGCGAATCTTTCGTTCAAAAGGAACTTATTTCTGCCGCCGACAACTACGAGGGCTACACCCCCACGGGCGAATTTTTTGAAGACGCCGCTTTAACGGTAGGCTTCAAAAACGATTTTACTTTTAGCCAAAGCGAAACCGACCAAGTAAAAAAAGTTTACGCAAAATATTTAAAGGGCAATTTTAAAGTGGTAAAAACCGCCGCGGAATTAAGCGCGCTTACCGTTTCCGACGACGGCGCTTACCAAGGCAAAGCAATTTATTTGCTTAACGATATCGATTGCGGCGGAGATCAAGTAGATTTCGCCTCGCTGTTTGCCGAAAACTCGAACGCGCTCGAAGATACTCCCGCCGAATGTAAAATCAGGTTTACCGGCATAATCGGGGCGGGCGAAGGTAAAAAGATATCAAACCTTATAGTAAGCACCGGCGGCGATTATTCCGAAACGGACCATTCCGGTGAAGAAATAGGCACCGTAAAAGCCAGCGTTTTAGGCGATTTAAACGGCGTAACCGTTAAAAACGTTATATTCGACGGCGTTACCGTTCACGTGATAGCGGATCGCGTAGGCGCTATGGATAAAGTAGAATTTGCTCCGCTTTGCGGAAAGGCTACAAACAGCGTTTTAGAAAACGTAAGCGTAAACATAACGGCTTATAAAATTCGCATGTTGGTAAACTCGCCGGAAATAGTAACTTCCGAAAAAGGCGGTAAGTGGAACGTTGCGTTTATAAGCGAAAACAGCTCCATAATCAATTGCAACGCGACCGTCGCGGAAATGCAAGAAGATGGTTCGATTTATTAAAATCAAAAATTAAAGCGGATAAAAAATAAAAGGCATATGCCTTTTTGCGTACTCATGCATGAGT
>CAYZWD010000058.1:0-6168 GCA_964482115.1 uncultured Acidiphilium sp.
ATATCGACGCGGTAAAAAAAGGCGAAACCCCCGTGTTCGATATAAAAAACGCGGGGGTAAGGCGAGAACCGAAGGCGGTTGATAATCGCTTTTTATTTTTAATTTTAATTTAAAAATAGCCAAAAAATGGGTTATTGCTTGCAAAAAACCTTGAAAAAAACGCCGCGTTGTGTTATACTAACAAGAAATAGTAAATTAACGTCGCGCATGGCGCGCATGCGTAGGGCGCTCTTTTAAGTTTTTTAGTTCTTTTAAGTTCAGCGTGCTTAAGCGCGCAAACGAGCCCGCGCATAAGGAGAAAAATAAACGATGTTTGCACAAGAAATTAGGCTTTTCGGGTTTTTCCCGATACACCTTTACGGCGTAATGATAGCGCTAGGCTTGCTCGCATGCTTTTTCGTGCTGTTTGAATTCGGCAAATATTTAGGTTTTTCCGCAGACGAAACCGACTTCGTGTTTTATAACGGCATAGTCGCCATAGTCATCGGCTTTTTCGGCGCGGCGGTGTGGCAAGCTGCTTATAACTATATCGACGCGGTAAAAAAAGGCGAAACCCCCGTGTTCGATATAAAAAACGCGGGTATAACCGTAATAGGCGGGTTAATCGTCGGGGCGGCAAGCTTTTTAATAGGCGCGTATATATTCAGAAAAAAACATTACTATTTAATAACCCGTTTGGTGGTGCTAGCCCCGTGCTGCATAACTGTTGCGCACGCTTTCGGCAGAATAGGTTGTTTTTTCGGCGGTTGTTGCTACGGCAAGCCGGCGGAAGGCTTTTTCTCGTTTTTAGGCGTGGTTTTTAAACCGGGTTCGGCGGCGTATTCTAAATACGGCACCACGCCGCTTTATCCCACGCAATTGTTCGAGGCGGCGTTTTTGTTTATTTTGTTCGGCGTACTCTCTTACCTCGCGCTCAAAAAAAATTACAAATATAACATGGTCGTTTATATGGTTGCTTACGGCGTGTGGAGGTTCTTTATCGAATTTTTGCGCGCGGACGACCGCGGTTCGTTTATAGGCTCTATTTCGCCCTCTCAAACGCAATCGATAATAATAGTTTTAGCAGCCGTCGGCGTGTATTTTATTCTTAGATATCTAAACGGCAAGATACAAACGGACCTTGCCGAAAAAGAGCGGTTGCACGCGGCTATGGTTGCGGAGTCTGCAAACAACGCGGAGGGCGCGGAGGCGGATAATTCAAACTCAACCGAGGCGGGCTTAACTAACGAAGAAAACCAAGAAAAAGCGCAATCGAGCGAACAATCGAGCGAGCGATTCGGCGAACAAGCAAACGAACAAGCAAACGAGCAATCGACCACTGAAAAATCGGAGAAATAAAAATGCAAAAACGAAATTTAACTTTGCTTACCGACCTTTATCAGCTTACGATGATGAACGGTTATTATTTAAAAGGTCGCCACGAGCAAATCGCCGTGTTCGACGTGTTTTTCCGCCAAAACGACCTTATAACCTATTCGCTCGCCGCTGGGTTAGAGCAAGTGGTAGACTACGTGCTTAACCTCAGTTTCGGCGAGGAAGAAATCGAATATTTGCGCTCGCAAAACATATTCGACGAAGGTTTTTTAAACTATCTTAAAAACTTAAAATTCACGGGCGATATATACGCCGTGCCGGAGGGTACGCCCGTATTCCCCGGTGAGCCCATACTAACCGTTCGCGCGCCCATAGTTCAAGCGCAACTTATCGAAACGGCAATTTTAAACATAATGAATCACCAAACGCTTATCGCTACCAAAGCTGCAAAAATTTGCCACGCGGCGTGCGGCGATTCGGTTATGGAATTCGGTTTGCGCCGTGCTCAAGGGCCCGACGCGGGCATTTACGGTGCGCGCGCGGCTATAATAGGCGGGTGCGGTTCTACTTCTAACGTGCTTGCGGGGCAGATGTTCGACGTAAAAATTTCGGGCACGCATTCGCACAGCTGGGTTATGAATTTCCCCTCCGAATACGAAGCGTTCAAGGCTTACGCGCAAATTTATCCTAACGCGGCGCTACTTTTAGTGGATACGTACAACACCCTAAAAAGCGGTGTGCCTAACGCCATTCGTGTGTTTAACGAGCTTAAAGCGGAGGGCAAAAAGCCGCTCGGCATAAGGCTGGATTCGGGCGACCTTGCGTATTTATCTAAAGAAGCGCGCAAAATGCTAGACGCGGCGGGCTTCCCCGATACGGTAATTTGCGCTTCGGGCGATTTAGACGAGCATTCTATAAGTTCGTTAAAACAGCAGGGGGCTAAAATAGACCTGTGGGGGGTAGGCACTAAGCTTATCACCAGCGAAGAAATGCCCGCGCTCGGCGGAGTTTATAAGCTTTCCGCCATGATCGACGACGACGGAAAAATCACGCCCAAAATTAAACTTTCGGATAACAGCGCAAAAATAACCAACCCCGGGTTTAAAAGCGTTTACCGCGTGTTCGTTAACGGTATGGCAGAGGCGGACGTTATATTCTTGCGCGGCGAAAAGTTCGATTGCGATAAACCCTTAACGCTTTACCACCCCTTAGAACGTTGGAAGAGCATTACTTTTGAAAAATACGAGCTTAGGGAAATAACCAAACAAATAATATCGGGGGGTAAGCTCGTTTACGATATGCCCAAGCTAAAGGATATCGCGGCTTACGCCTCGGCTAGTTTAAGCGAGTTTTGGGACGAGTATAAGCGCTTAGATTACCCGCATATTTACAAGGTGGATTTATCCGACGAGCTTTACGCCTTAAAAACTTCTATGATAGAACAAATACGCGGCGGCACGAGCGGGGCGCAAAAAACAATTAAAAACGACGGCGAAGAGGCTTAGTTCCTATGTTGTTTGGTAAAAAAGATAAGCAAGACAAGCAAAAATTAGCGGCTTGCGAAAAGCAAATCGACGAATTAAAGCGCGAAAACGCCCGCATTCGGCGCGAGTGTGAAAAAGAACTTAAAGCGGCAAACGAAGAAAACGAGCGGTTAAGCGCCGAACTTCGCAGACTTAACAAAAAAGCGGCTAAAACGGCAAAGCAATCTTTACGTAAAAACGAGCCGTTAAAGGCTGAAAAAACCGCCGTTCAAGATAAAAACGCGGTTTTATCCGATAAAATTGAGCAAGATAAAAACAGCGCGCTTTATCAAGAGGCGTTAGAGCGCTATCGCTTAGAAATTAAGCGGCTTAAAGAGTTTGTAACCGTGTGGGAACGCGCGCTTTTATCGGAACAATCGGCCGAGGTTAAGGGGCGCAAGGCTGCTTTAACTAGCGCGCTTAAAGAAATTTTAAGCTTTAACGAGCAAGAGTGCTCGCTTTTTGAACTTTCTGAAAAGGTGGCGGGCATAACGGCGTTTATTTCGGGCGGTCGGCGCGAACAAGAGGGCGGCATCGATTTAAACGAGGTGCTAAACCCTAGCGGTGAGCTCAACCTAGAAGAACTTTGCAAAGAACTCGGAGTTATGGAATAATGTGGTACGTAATCATTTTTGCGGCGACGCTGCTGCTTGACCAAATATCTAAAATATTAACGGACGGCGCGCCCGATAGCGTGTTTATAAAAGGAATAATCGATTTTAAATCGGTATATAACACGGGCGCTTCGTTTTCGCTTTTTGCAGATAAGCCTTGGGCGCAAGATTTTTTCTTGGTTTTAACGGCTGTGGTTTTGCTCGGCGGCGGAATTTACGTTATATTTTCTAAAAAGAAAAGCAAATGGTTAAACGTTGCCGTGGCGCTTTTGTTTTCCGGCGCGATAGGCAATTTTATAGACCGTTTGGCTTTTAAATACGTGCGCGATTTTATCAGCTTTGCTTTTTTTAATTTTCCCACCTTTAACGTGGCGGACGTTTGCCTTTGCGTGGGCGTCGCTATGCTCGTAGTGTTTTTGTTGTTTATCGACAACGATGGAATTTTTTCCGCTAACGACGGCGAAAAAAACGAAAATGCTAATAAAAAAGGCGTTGCGCTCGAGGCTGCAGCGGTGGGCGAAGACGGGCTAATCGACTGCGCGAAAAACGAAGAGCGCGGGCTTAAGGCTAAAAGTTTATACGTTGCAAAAAACGCGGAAAATGAGGGAAACGCGGAAAATGAGGGAAATGCGGAAAATGAGGGAAATGCCGAAAATTCCGAAAACGCTTTAAGCGGCGGAACGAAAAATGAATAACGATTTAACGCCGAGCGCCATTGCGGTTAACGCGTTTAGGTGCGAAAGCGGCGGCGCGCGGTTAGACGTTTTTATTTCGGATAAAGCGGGCGTTTCGCGCTCACATGCAAAAAAGCTTATCGACGACGGGCGGGTTTTAGTGAACGGCTCGCCCGAAAAGTGCAGTTACGCCGTAAAAACGGGCGACGAGATTAACGTTAACGAGCCGCCTTTGCAAATTCTAGACGTAAAACCCGTAAACATTCCGATAGAAATAATTTATCAAGACGACGACCTTGCCGTTATAAACAAGCCTCAGGGGTTAACGGTGCACGCGGGCAACGGCACGGGCGACGATACTTTGGTTAACGCCTTGCTTTATTCGCTGGATAAACTTAGCGGAATTAACGGCGTTTTGCGCCCCGGCATAGTGCACCGAATAGATAAAGACACTTCGGGTTTGTTGCTCGTCGCCAAAAACGACGTTGCCCATTTAAGCTTAGCCGAACAGATAGAAAAAAAGACGTGCAAGCGCTATTATTTAGCGCTTTTGCACGGCAACGTAAAGCAAGATAGCGGGCGGATAGACAATTTTATTTCGCGCAGCCCAAAGGACAGAACGGCTTTTGCGGTAAGCGCTAAAGGTCGCCGCGCCGTAACAGATTATAAGGTTTTAAAGCGTTACGTAGGCTATACGCTTTGCGAATTTTCGCTTTGGACCGGCAGAACGCATCAAATTCGCGTGCATTCAAAATTTTTGGGCTGCCCCGTCGTGGGCGATAAAGTTTACGGGCCTAAAAAATGCCCGTTCGATTTAAACGGTCAGCTTTTGCACGCGTACAAAATAAGTTTTACTCACCCGAAAAGCGGCGAGCGGTTAACGTTCGAATGCCCTTTGCCGACGTATTTTGAAAAAACTTTGGCTAAACTCACAGAGGTTTGAGGGGGAAAAACGGTTTTTGGTGTTTAATAGTAAAAACGAAAAAGTAGGGCTATAAGCTCGTTAACGGCACTTTCGGCAAAAAATTATGCCGAGTTTGCGTAATAAAAATAATAAAAACGGTAAAAATTAAAAAACCGCAAAAGGATAAACGCTATGGAAGAATCAAAGAATTTTATTGAAGACATTATAAACGAAGAGCTTGCCGAGGGCAAAGTAAGCGAGGTTCACACTCGCTTTCCGCCCGAACCCAACGGATATTTGCACATAGGGCACGCTAAATCGCTATGCTTAAACTTCGGCACGGCTAAAAAATACGGCGGCAAATGCAATTTGTTTTTCGACGACACTAACCCTTCTAAAGAAAAAACCGAGTTCGTAGAGGCTATCAAAGCAGATATACGTTGGCTGGGGTTCGAGTGGTTCGAAATGCACTACGCTTCAGACTTTTTCGATAAAATTTATTCGCTTGCAATAAAACTTATTAAAGACGGCAAGGCTTACGTTTGCGATTTATCCGCCGAGCAAATACGCCAAACGCGCGGAACGCTCACTGAACCGGGTGAAAACAGCCCTTATCGCGACCGCACTCCCGAAGAAAACTTAAAACTTTTCGAGCAAATGGCGTCGGGCGAAATTGCGGACGGCGAAAAGGTTTTGCGCGCTAAAATAGATATGGCTTCGCCCAATATCAACATGCGTGACCCCGTAATTTACCGCGTTTTGCACGCCGAACACCACCGCACGGGCAATAAGTGGTGCATTTACCCCATGTACGACTTCGCGCATCCCATATGCGATTCGATGCAAGGCGTTACGCATTCGCTTTGCACCTTAGAGTTCGAAGACCATCGCCCCCTTTATAACTGGGTAATAGAAAACACGGGCGTTTCGCACAAGCCAAGGCAAATAGAGTTCGCAAGGCTTAACGTAACCAACACGGTTATGAGTAAGCGCTACCTTAAAAAACTAGTGGAAGACGGAGCTGTTAGCGGCTGGGACGATCCGCGTATGCCCACTCTTACCGGGCTTCGCGCTCGCGGTATTCCCGCCGACGCGCTTAAAAACTTTTGCGAGGCGGTCGGCGTAGCTAAGGCTAATTC